>JAUVRV010000078.1 GCA_030597435.1 Gemmatimonadales bacterium
GCGCCCTCGTATACCTGCGAGTTCACACCTGGCTCGGTGCTGTCGGTCGTATAACGGATCAGTGCTGAGGGGAGCAGTGTGTTCAGGTCCACGGTAACATGATCGTCCAGTGTGAGGATGTTGGATTCCAGTCCCTGGACATGGGGGACTCGGTAGTTCACTCCAAGGCGATCCAGCCAATGACGCTCGGTGTCGACTCGTTGGACGAAACTATCCCAGTTCCGTGATTTGCTGGGTGACCATACTACCTCTGCCATAGCCAACACGCGTGGGAACACCATGTACTCGACGTAGTCGGAAGTCTTCATGTATTCGGTCCATACGTTTCCCTGGGCACCTAGGATGTACTTTGCCTCTTCCCGGGTGAGCTCCTCAGGGATGGGTTCGAATGAGTAGACTGTCTCGAGTGTCGTGAGTCCACCGATCGCGAGCGGTTCGTAGTCGGGGTCACCTTGGTAGTAGTCGAAATACGCGTGGCTCGTTGGCGTCATAATGACGTCGTGTCCCTGTCTTGCCGCCTCAATCCCGCCGGCAATTCCGCGCCACGACATCACCGTGGCATCCGGAGGCAGTCCCCCCTCCAAGATCTCATCCCACCCGATCAAGCGGCGACCATGCGAACTCAGGAAAGCCTCGATGCGTCTGATGAAGTAGCTCTGCAGCTCATGTTCATCTGCAAGTCCCTCGCGCCGAATCACCTCCTGGGCTTGAGCACTCTCTTCCCACCGGGTTTTGGGAGCCTCGTCGCCACCGATATGGATGTACTTGCCCGGGAAGAGTTCCATCACCTCGGTGAGCACATGCTCGAGGACGGTGAACGTCTCCTCACTGGGGCAGTAGATGTCTTCGTGCACACCCCAGGTTGTCGCAACTGCAAACGGACCGTCTGTGCACCCCAACTCGGGGTAGGCGGCAAGCGCAGCAAGCGAGTGACCGGGCAGCTCGATTTCTGGGATGATCGTTACGTACCGCTTAGCCGCATGAGAAACTACTTCGCGGACGTCATCCTGAGTGTAGTACCCACCGTAGGGTACGCCGTCCCCCACGTACGGATCGAAGTTCTTTTCCAGTATCGTCTCTTCTCTGAAGGCCCCGACTTCGGTCAAGCGGGGATACTGCTCGATCTCAATGCGCCATCCTTGGTCTTCGGTCAGGTGCCAGTGAAAGGTGTTCATCTTGTACATCGCGAGGAGATCGATGTATCGCTTTATGAACTCCACTGGGAAAAAGTGACGACCGACATCGAGATGCATTCCGCGGTAGATGAATCGAGGCGCGTCCTCGATTCTCACCGCAGGGATCGCCCAGCCCTCGATCCCGCCGTTCGCAACTTGCTGTCGAGTGCGCGTTCTCGGCAGCTGACGGAGAGTCTGCAGTCCGTAGAATAGACCTGCAGGCGTCGCAGCCTCTAGGACCACCGATTCATTGGTTACAACGAGCCGATAACCTTCCGGTCGGGTGCCATCCAGCTCACCGGTCAAGAACAAGCCGATCGTGTTGGTAGCGCCGGCAACAGCATGGTTGGTCGAGATACGCAGGACCGGGCCCAGGTCAATACCCAGCAATTCCGAACCATACTGCGCCAGGTCTATCAGTTCGCCATCCTCTGGATCTGAAAGCACGATCGTGGTGTTCACATTGAGAACAAATTGGCCCGATTGCGGCGCAATGCTCTCGGGTAACGGGATAATCGCGAAGTCCGACACGTCTGGGGAGCAGGCGACCAGGGTGAAGGCAGAAGCGAGGCAAATGAGTCGATGGGTCATTGTGCGTCTTCGTTGGGGTACTGAGGCGGATTGTTGGTACGGCACCCACTAACGTTAGCAACTGGGTGCAAGCATAGCCATCTCAACTGCTTCTCTTTCCCCTTCTTCCCCTACTCATCTGGGGTTTTGGGGCGGCGGCACAAGGAATTGACTGGGGTTGGGGCCCAATTGACTGCTGCTTGACCCCTGCAGTGTATAGTACCATCACGTCGGACTTCACCTCTCGCACTGGGAGGTGTGGATCGAACGACCTCACTGACCTAGGGTAGTCAAAATGCTGTACATGGCGATGCTCACAGCGGGTCCTGCTGAAGCTCAGGCGATACGGAACGTCGAGTACCGTGTTGATGAACGCCGCACTGGCGTAGATCGGCGCTGCCTACCCGACCGCCGAGCAGATCGCCTGGCCGCCCGTGAGACTCCGGCTACGTACGCCAACCAAGAGGCGCGTACCATTAAGGCTGCATTCCTCGAAGGTGACCGGCCGACCTGCCCCAGGTGCCACGGCTCCCTGTGCATCGGACCAGCAATCCCCATGTTGGGCAGGGATCGCGTGCGGGAAGTGCGCTGTAAAGAGTGCCGCCGTAGCGTAATGGTGCGGAGTAGGTCTTGAACCATCCTGCCATTGGTGGCCCTTACCACTGAGAAGTACTTCTAGGTCTCAAACCGAGCTAAGAGGAAGGATTCTGTTGGATCGACTGTGCGTATGAGGAGCGGGCTCCCTGGTTCCTATGTAACAGGAGAATGTTCATCAAGATCTGACGCCGCGTGCTGCGTCCACCAGTTCTTTGCCTGTTCCTGGGTCCACACGGCGGAGCGCGCGATCTGTTCGAGACGTGAATCGAGTGTCTTAACTGACTGTGGTCTCTCACCGGGGTCCTTGTTCAAGCACTCCAGTATCAGTTTGTCCAGCGCCGCCGGAATTTCCTGCCTCGAGTAGCTAGATGGCGGTTTGGGCTCCTCGTTCAGATGCTTCACCAACATCATGGGAATACTCGGAGCCATGAATACGGTTCGGCCCGTGAGCATCCAGTAAGCGACACAAGCTAGAGAGTAGATGTCACTAGTAGCCCCCACCACCACACTTCCGGAAGCCATCTCGGGAGATCCATAGGCTGGGGTCCCGATGAAGGTTCCAATTTGGGTGATGCCGAGTTCTGCCTCCACCTTTTCCCCCGTGTGTTTGACCAATCCGAAATCCAACACCTTCACGAAATCGAACTCGAGTCCATGATGACAAAGGAAGATATTTGCGGGTTTGATGTCGCGGTGGATCAGACCCCTCTCGTGGGCCTCCGCGAGGGAGTGGCACGAGTGACGCAGGATATGGACTGCCCGTTCAGGCGATATGGGACCGTACTTCTTGATCAACTCCTCCAGACTGATTCCGTCGAGTAGCTCCATCACATAATAGAAAGTCCGATCCTCAGTGAGCCCGTAGTCGTACACCTCAACCGTGTGTGGCGAACGGAGCAAAGCAGTGGCTTGAACCTCGCGCTCAAACCGTTGCAGGTGCCCATCCGGAGTCTGGCCGGACCCACCGCTGTTACTATCGCTCCGAATCAACTTGATCGCGGCAGGCCGGGCCAGCATACGGTGCTCGGCTTTCCAGACCTCGCCCATGCCACCCACGCCGAGCAGCTCGACTAGCTGGTAGCTCCCCATGCGTTGTGCTCGTTTGATGTCCCTACCCAAGCCGTAGACTACTCGGGACCCGACGACTGCTAAACCAACGCAAATGTAGTTCGGGAAGACCAGTGAGAAAACGACGGCACCCGGTAGCGGGTCCAGCGGACCGGCCACCGCGAAGAGGTACATGAGCGGCCGCATGGACGCGGTCGCGAGGGCTGCGATCAGTGTTTTGCCCGGGGTGGTCGGAACGAGCAGCGGGAACATGACGATCCAGACGCAGCTCCAGCTGAGGAGCCCATTCTCAATGCCCATTGGCCACTCTGGCATGAAAAGAATGCTCATCTCGATACCGGCCGCACCGAATACCTCGTATACGAGCCCAAGGTCCAGCAACAGATCTTTGTCGATCTTGCCACTGCGAGCCACGAAGAAGAACCCAACTGAGAGCAAGATGAAGGCAGAGGCAGCAACGTCGGCTGGATAGATACCGGTGTATCCCCACTGCTGGGAGAAGTCCTGTGTAAGCCGGGCCGAGCCGTACGCAAGCAGGTATACGGCGGCGTAGATCAGTGCCGCCAAACCCAGCCGGCGCGACGCCTTCTCCACCAGGTCGGCGGGAAGTCCGGCAGGTCCGCCCGAGACCCTGTCGGTGGGTTCCGGTGTAGCTTCGCGTTTGCAGAGGAATCCGTGGTTCACAGCATCAACCGTGGGAACAGCAGCTAACAAGGTGGCGTGTCGCCTGGATCTTTTCAAGTCTCCTTACTGTGAGTTGGCTCGCTGGGTTACCTTCCCCGGCGATTCAATCTGTCTGTGCCGAGCGTTTTGGGGAGTAGTCAGGTCAAGGGGGCGGCTAGATGGCCACCACGATACGGATGGTCTGGAAGCGTTACGGTTTGGTCTTGGCTGTGACCGTGACATTACATGTACCTGTGTGTGGGTTAGTGGCCCAGGCCGATCCCGACAGCGTTGCCGGCGCTCAGGTGGACAGCGCAGCCGCCCCTGGTAACACCTTCGTTCCACTCCCGGTGTTGTTTTATCAGCCGGAGACTAAGTTCGGCTTTGGAGTTGCTGCGACCTATTACTTTCGCACCTCCAAGAAGGGTGCTGACGCTCGTCCTTCTACACTCACACCGATCCAGATCTACACCACCAGGAAGCAGGTCATCGCTCTCTTCCAGGGGGAGATCTATTCTCCCAGCGAACGTTACCGCTACAGCTTCGAAGGTGGATATACGCTGTTTCCGACCAGCTATTGGGGCATCGGCAACAACACTCCGGATTCTCTCGAGGAGGATTACACTCCCCGAAGTATCTCGTTGGAGCTACAGGCACAAAGGGAGATCTTCCCGGATTGGTACGTCGGTTTGAATATCCCAGTGGGATACCGGGCCCTCGTGGAGATCGACAGCACAGGCTCACTTGCAAGCGGTCTGGCACCCGGGGCCGAGGACGGTTGGATTGTGGGTGGCGGACTCATGGTGACTCGAGATACGAGAGACAACACTGTGTATCCGCGCTCCGGCAGCCTCGATCAGTTCAATGTTACTCTGTACAGCGGCTTCTTTGGTAGCTCCTATGATTTCGCCAGCTTCACATTGGACCTCCGGCGGTACTTTCCGCTCTTCTCCAATGTACTGGCTGTCCGGGGGCTGAGTGTGGCGGCGGCATCGGTACCTCCGTTCGACTTGATGCCGCCGTTGGGTGGTGATGCGCTTCTCAGGGGCTACTTTACTGGCCGCTTTCGCGACCGGCAGCTGCTGGCGTTCCAAGTAGAATACCGGCTGCGTATCTGGTGGCGGATAGGTGGGGTCGGCTTCGTAGGTGCCGGTCAGGTTGGGGACAACTTTGGCGGCTTCGGGCTGGGAGATTTCCACACTGCCGCCGGCCTCGGGCTACGGTTCCTACTCAGCCAGACTGAGGGTCTCAATATCAGGGCTGACTGGGGCATGGGACTGAACCACAGTACGAGCGGATTCTACCTTAGCCTGGGCGAGGCGTTTTAGTCAGAGATCACGTTCCATCACAACCGGGAACTCCGACGTGAACCCGACGTGTCGGTGTCCACCGGTCTGGAGTGCGGTTCGTCGGATATGCGCAAGAAACTTCCGACCCGTCCGCGTGAGTCTCCAATACTGATTCTGGTCCCTGGCCGCGTGCTTGCGCTTGGACGGTCGTACGAGGCCCAACGCCATGAGGTCGGTCAACCAGAGGTTCAGGTCGTGATGTGGTACTATCCAACGGGCTTGCAGGCCCTTGGGGTTCATTTCACAGACGCCAATAGGGATGAACTCCGAAGCCGTTGCGGTTGATGTTTCCACCACCAGTTCGGGTGCGAACCGTACGAAGAAGTCGAACAAGGACATCTCGACCGGCTTCTCCCAAGTCGAGGACGCCCGCTCCCACATCGGGATCAAGATCTTGTTTTCCTCCAGCGCTCGCGTTATCGCATCCAAGCGGGCTACGTCTCTTTCTTCCTGCTCCTGGGTGGTAGGTACTTGGCTGCGGAGTTCTGCATTCTCGCGGGTGAGTCTCGCAAGTTCGGTGGCAATGTCACTGGAGGGAAGTGCGTTGCCGGATATCCAACCGGGGCGCTCGAACCTGTCGAACAGCCGGTTCAGGGCCGACGCCACCATCAGGTTAATGTCCTTGCACTCTTCGACGAGCCCGATCGGGCTCATTCTCAACCGCTGTAGGAACCGCTTGATTTCTTGCTGGCCAGAATCGGCTGCCGGCACTTCAAGGTCACCCTCCACTACCAACCCCAGTATGGGGACAGCCTGGTCGGCAGCCAGGTTGCACGCCAACTGCACTCGGTTGAAGTCAGTGGGGGCCGATTCCTCGCGCTGTGCCACAATCAGCGCCAGGTAATCGCTCCTCTCCAGATGCCGCCTCACGATACCGGGGTCCATGTTCAGGATGTCGGTGGCGGTCAAGTCGATCGGAATATGCCCCATCTCCGCGATTGTTCTTACCATTAACTGCCGCTCGGCTGGTAGGTCTGCGCCGAGCGATGCGAGCGAGACTTGATACCGGATGTTCATCGATACTCCGGTTGATTGGTGAGGAGCCCTGAAACTGACGGCAACATCTTGGCAACAAGATACGCATCCTGATCAAGGGGAGCCACCACTGACAGATTGGTAGCCGGATGCAATGCGTTGGCGGGTGTCTGCGCCCGGCCACCGTTCGTATATTCGCTCCGGAAAGGAGGCCACATGGGAAAGCGGATGACATCCTCGTGGCTCTTGGCACTGGCCGTTGTGGCGGCAGGCTGCCTGGAGAGTGACTCGGTTAACCAGCCGAATGTTGTGCTGATCATCATCGACGATCTCGGTTGGACGGACGTCGGTGAGTACGGCAGTACCTTCTATGAGACCCCCAATATCGATCGGCTGGCGGCGTCAGGCGCACTTTTCACTCAGTTCTACGCGGCCAGCTCCGTCTGTTCACCGACGCGCGCGAGCATCATGACCGGCAAGTATCCGGCGCGACTGCATCTGACCAACTGGATCGGGGGCGAGCAGAACGGCAAGATGTTGCCGGCTGAGTACATCCGGCAGCTCCCGCTGGAGGAGATGACTGTCGGAGAGGCCTTCAAGAAGGCCGGATACGCGACGGGGTTCATAGGTAAGTGGCACCTGGGGGAGAAGCCCTATTATCCGGAATTCCAGGGGTTTGACGTCAACGTCGCAGGCCACGCCGCGGGGCAGCCAGGGTCGTACTTCTTTCCCTACGAGAACGAGCGGCTGCCATGGTCGAATGTGCCCGATCTGGAGGACGGCAAAGACGGAGAGTACCTGACCGATCGGCTGACAGACGAAGCTCTGGACTTCATCGAAGCCAATCGAGGCCAGCCGTTCTTTCTCGTTCTGTCACACTACGCCGTGCACACACCGCTGCAGGCGAAGCCAGAAGCATCGAGCAGATTCGAGTCCAAGGCAACTTCTCTGCCGCAACCGAGTTTGCCTGAGTTCGTCGCGGAGGGACCAAGTGCTACTACCAAGACGCGACAAGATCACGCCGTCTATGCCGCAATGGTGGAGAGCAGCGACCAGAGCGTGGGGCGAATACTGGATCGGCTAGAGGAACTTGGCATTGCTTCGCATACGGCCGTTGTGTTTGTCTCGGACAACGGTGGGCTCAGCACGCTGAGTGGTGAAAGGACTTACATGCCGACGGCGAACCTGCCACTGAGAGCTGGCAAAGGGTGGCTGTATGAGGGAGGGATACGTGTGCCGCTGGTCATCCACTGGCCCGGTGTGGTCGATACAGCAGTAACAATTGCTGAGCCAACCATCAGCACTGATCTCTATCCCACGCTGCTCGCAATCGCTGGCCTCACGCCAGAGCCGCAGCAGCATCAAGACGGGCTCAGCTTGGCGCCACTACTGACACAATCCGGATCTATTGATCGTGCGGCAATTTACTGGCATTTCCCACATTACCATGGATCCGGCAACGTGCCGTCCGGTGCAGTCCGGGCCGGAGATTTCAAGCTGATCGAGTGGCTCGAAGACGGTGAGTTCGAACTGTACAACCTCTTGGATGATCCGGGAGAGACCGAGGATCTCGCTGAGGAGCTGCCAGGCAAGGCGAGTGAATTGAGAAGTCTATTGCACGGCTGGCGCGAGTCGATGGACGCGAGAATGCCACGGCAGAATCCGCAGCGGTGATCTTCAATACGTAAGCTCACCCAATTTGGCGCACCTGGGAGTGAGATCTGGAATCAACTGATGGCATACGGACTGCATTGGGAATGGCGAGGCTTTGGAGAACTCAGTCAAGAGGTTCGTTCTCGGGTAGACAAGCTCAAACCACTCCACTCGTCACCTGGCAAGGTAGTCGATCGATATCTTTGGCTTCCCGCATGCAATATCAATGTGAAGCTGCGCTCCTTTGGCGGCGGAGAAACTCTCAAGTTCAAACGTTTGGTGGAACGGGACGATCATTTGCAGCTGCAGCTGTGGATGGAGAAGGCTGAGGAGGACCACGTATTTCCCCTTGCGCGGAAGGGAGTTGAAGAGCTTTCGAGAGCCATTAGAGTTGATCTGTCGGCAGAAGGGGACCTCGCCAGTAGCAGTGAACTGCTAAGTGTGCTTCGGGCTGCGACTGACGAAGTTCAGATCGTGACTGTAGAAAAGACACGTCGTTCATATGTATGGATCTCGGAGGATTCGGCTGTCCTGGTCGATCTGGTCGACATTTCGTCCCCGGAACACACGCTGACCATCGGTTTGGAGGATCTCGTAGGGCTGAACGAATTCAGCTCGCGTGAGAAGGTGATCGCCGCCCGTGACACGGTTGCTGCTGCTAGAGCCGACATGGGTTTGCCGGGTGGGCTGGAAACCTCGAGTTACCTCGAAGCGCTGACTAGGTGGGTTGGAAACCAGGGGGTTGAAAGATGACTCGCTTGCACAGTGAATCCTCGCATCCAGCTGCTCACTCGTTGACGACGCTACGGATATCGCCGCTCGATCCTCCAGCTACTCCCGTCACGCGTATAGCGCAGCCTATCATGCAGCCTATCGACCCTCCCCTGCCAGAATTCGATATGCCGCGGCTTGAGTCGAAAACCACCCCAGAAGGGCGGGAGCGGTACCTCACCGTCACCGAACTGGAGCTTGTGCTTCCGCGCCTGCTGTTCCAACTCGGCTCGGTCTTTGAGAGGAGAACTCTGCTTTGATGACCAGGCACCGATCTGACTTCCACGTGACCGCGTGCTGAAGTACGCCGCCGACTCTGCAAC
>JAUVRV010000286.1 GCA_030597435.1 Gemmatimonadales bacterium
CTCCCTCATGAGCCCACCCGTATGACTTGCCAGCTGCCGCAGAGTGATGGAGGCCACTTGCTCACGGGGTCCTTGTAGTCCGGCGAACTCGGGCAAGTACCGTATGACCGGATCGTCCAGCCCTACCACGCCCCGATCCACTAGCTGCATCAGCAAAACGGCTGTGAACGTTTTGGAGATGGACCCCGTGCGGTAGATGGTGTTTGCTCCTGCGGGGCTGTGGAGATCCCGATCGGCCCAACCAAAGCCTCCCACCCAAATCACACTGTCCCCCGATACCACCGCCGCCGTAATCCCGCCGATGCCATCCTTCTCGACGTCCGTGGCCAGCTCTTGCTCGAACCGTTCGATGGCGAGGGCGAACGGCGATTCGTTCGCTTGACGTGATACCTCTTGCGCAGACCCAGCCTGAACGGCCAACACGAGCGCAACAAGGACGGCACAGACCACCTGCGACAAAGCGTGCTTGTGATTCATTACAGTCACCTCACAGGTCATGACGCACTACAGTATCTCGTAATCCGTCGATCTGCCAGTTCGACACCCGTGCCGATTTACACCGTTCCCCGCTTTCCCGTCCCTGTTCCCCCATATCAGGTCGCTACACTCAACTGCCGATGAACCATACACTTGCGCCTCGAATCATCCCACATCTACCGAATAAACCCCCAAAACCATGACCCCAAAAAGTGTGATATGGGTCATCGTTGCAGCCACTCCGGAGCGGCACCGTTGTGCCACAGCTAGAACGACCCGTACGAGCCCGGACGGCCCTCCCGCCGTTCCGGCGTTTCTCTATTAACCGTTCAACGCAAGGAGGAGTGGCACATGATTCACTCCATCCAAGCCTTCGTTCCAAACGAGTGGCGCTCAGCAGTGGACCTATTGGCCACTCCTGTGTCGTGGATACCGGGTTGGCATGCAGCTATGGTCAACCTCATGTGGTACGGGGATTCGAGCATCGAAGTAATCTTCAAACGAGTGGTGCTCCTGCTACCGGTCATGCTGCTGTTGAGCGGGATCTGGATCACGATGATATCGCTGTATACGATTCCATTCCGCTCCAATCGCAATCGCTTCGTAACCGCGATGCTCACCTCCTGGTGGGATGCAGGCCGTAGTGCCTGGTTCTACTGGGCCGGATTGGTACGCTTCGCAGTACTTCTGGTGGGTTGGACCTGGGGTCTGCTGCGACTCGCCGCGGGTATGGTGGCAGCGATTGTCAGACACACCTTCCAGTCGCCTTTGAGGCTGCTCGACTGGACGTCGCGCAACTACTTCAAGCCTGGCGTGCCTTGGCTCGCATTTCTGGCTTTGATCGTATGGTCGGCCGTGGAAGCACTGATCTTCATGTACACGCTCCAGCCGACTCTTACCGAGGTTCTGGCCGGTATAACTGGATACGAACCCAACTTGGCGCTGCTTGCGCCGGTGCTCTGGTTCTTCCTGTTCTTCCTGGTGCTGGGCAGTTTCGCGTGTGTTTACGCCCTCGCCGAGGCTCTTCGCAAGAAGGACATAATCGGAATATTGCAGATGACGTTCGTTGAACTCTTCGTAATGTTCTTCGAGGTCATCTTCCTATACCGCGAACTCATCGATGCTATCACACCGTGGATCGCGCAGCAGACGAACGAAGGTCTGCAACTGGGCCTGACGGCCACACTGCTACTAGCCTCGTTCGGCTGGATCGGTGTCCGTGGCATGACGTGGTTCCTGTTCGGTCGCTATGGAACGCCTGCCTTGGTCGCCGTGCTCGCGCGTGAGACGATCCGTCACGACCCGCCTGTCGCTCCGGCACAGGCACAGGTCCAAGTAGATCCTCTGCGAGGCCCGATAGTCACGCTCAAGGCGGAGTCCGAGTGGTTCAAGAAGCAAGCGCAGACGGCGTTCGAACTCATGTCGCTGCCGGTGTTACAGCTCTTTGCGGCGGCCGTCAACTTTGCGGTCGTAGTAATCGGCTCGCGACCCATGTTCTCCTTGCCGTTCAGGTCCATCGAGGACCTCATGGTGGCTACACCCAAGATCGGCAATGCCAAGCCCGCGCCACCGCCCAAACCCCTAACCCAGAGCGAGCCATTGCACACCGGAGGTGCCGTATGATCAAGCTCCGCCGAGTCTTGGCGATCGCTGCGATCGCAGGTCTGGCGTGCACCCCGACAGGGGAAACGACTCGGCAGGCGCGCTCGACCTTAGTGATAGGGATCGATGTCAGTGGCTCGTTCCGAGCCACTGGCCACTACGAAGACGCCATCGATTTTGCGTCACACTACCTGTACGGGCACCTGAACGGGATGGGAAACCTGAAGGTACCGTCGGCGGTGTTCGTGGGTTCGGTGGGTGGTGCTCGTCCCGGTGAGCCAAAGTCGTTTCAGCCGATTCACGCATTCCAAGGAAAAACCGTGGCAGAGATCGGCACGGCCCTCCGGCAGTACTTCCCACCGGAGGATTCGTTCACCGACTTCAATGCTTTCTTCGATCGCGTGGCCACCCTGGTCAAGCGCCAGGGACTCATTCTCGCTCCTCTGAACGTAGTGGTGTTGAGCGACGGTGTGCCGGACGCTACCGGCGGCTCAGCCTCAGCCAGTACGGGAGAGAGTGCCTTCAAGCAGATCAACGTGGGCCCGCTCGAGTATCTCTCTCGTAGCGTGACGGTCAGATTGCTATATGGCTCGGCCACATCGTCTGTGGCGTGGGAGAGAGAGATTAAGACGCGAAGAGTCCGTATGTGGACTGTCGACGCAGACGTCATGACCGGATGGCGGGACCAGTTGGATCCGTCGCCCGAGAGCGGAGAGCAAGACGGTCTGTGGGCCTGGATCGGTGACAACATCGACTTCCGAGTTAGGAGTCGCAGACTCTAGATCTCGCCAGTCCCGGTACCCCGGCGGTCACGGCGGACTTTTCCGCCAGGCGCCGGGGTACCCCTCCCCATTTCCACCACCTGCCAACAGAACGATCCCTCTCGCGACCTTCGCCACCACCTCTAATCTGGTTATCTTGGGCAGGCCGCTTTTCCATCAACTCAACAGTCATGATTCGACTTCGGAGAATCGATGAACTCTGAGCCTCTGTTCAACGACCTCATAGGCGTCATGGCAGTCATCACGATGATACCGGTTTTCTTCCTGTGGCTGGAGAAGAAGACCAAGTGGAAGGTCTTCGATATTCTTCCCGCAATCATCTGGATTTTTCTCACACCGATATTTCTGAGCAACCTGAACGTCATCCCTATGCGCAGCGCGATATACGACACGTTTCGCTCATTCGCGGTGCCGTTGTTCATTGTGCTGATGCTCCTGGACATCAACATAAGACAAGTTATCCAAGTGGCGTGGCGTGGTGCTGGTGTGCTGGTGCTTGGCGCCCTGGGAATCGTGGCAGGAGCCGTGCTCTCGTTCTACTTGTTCCGCAGTGGACTGCCCGAGGACACGTGGCGGGGGTACGGCGCGTTGGCCGGCAGCTGGATCGGTGGAACCGGCAACCTGGCGGCGGTGGCAGAAAGCCTAGAGACTCCCCCCGAAATGGTCGGCATGGTGGTGCTGGTCGACAACTTCGTCTACGTCCTCTACTTCCCGCTGATCCTGACCTGTAAACGCTGGGCCAAGTGGTTCAACCGCTTCACCGGGGTGTCACAGCAAGACATCGACCATATCGGCGAGGTCGCAGAGGAGATCGAGACCAGTCCCAGTAACGTCAACTTCAAGAACATCCTTGTGCTATTGGGTTGGGGATTCACGGCGATCTTCGCAGCCAACTACATCGCCACCCTGCTGCCCGACGTGGGGCGTGTCATCACAGAAAGGACGTGGGCGATACTGCTGGTAACGACCTTTGGGATCATGCTGTCTGCGTCGCCACTCAAGAGCGTTCCGGGCTCCTCGGCGCTGGCAATGGCGTTCGTCTACATATACATGACCACCATGGGGGCTCAGGCGGACCTGAGCAGCATAGGCGGAGCACAATGGTTCCTGGTTGCTGGTGTCGTATGCATCCTGGTCCACTTCGTGTTCATCGTCATAGGGGCCAAGCTCTTCCGCATTGATGTCAGCATGGCGGCGGTCTCCAGCGTCGCAGCCGTGGGTGGCGCAGCCTCGGCGCCTGTTGCCGCAGGGTACCATCGTGAGGAGTTGGTACCGATCTCAATAATGCTGGCCCTGTTGGGCTACGCACTCGGCAACTACCTGGGGGTCCTGACGGGCATTCTGTGCAATCTGTTCGTGTAGGGCCACTCCAGACGTGCCGACGCGGTCGATGTACTATGTCCGGGACGCTCGCCGCTGGCCTCGCGGGGTAGCCCCCAAGTACCTTACAGAATCAGACCGCACGTCAGGAACAGTCACCGCCTCGCCCCGGTAGTACCGGGGCGACACTTTTTTTTCGGGTCGGTAGCCTGGAGAGATACACCAAGACATGACAATCAGTGACAAAGACCGCGACCGGAATCTGCGCGATAAGTTGCCGCGTGAGGTCAGGGATGCCGTAGTAATCCGCTTCGCAGGAGACTCCGGTGACGGCATGCAACTCACCGGATCTCAATTCACCCAGGAAACGGCAATGGTCGGCAATGACCTGGCGACCTTCCCGGACTATCCGGCAGAAATACGAGCGCCGGCCGGAACGACTTTCGGTGTCTCCGCTTTTCAGATCC
>JAUVRV010000137.1 GCA_030597435.1 Gemmatimonadales bacterium
CAACCCCTACATCAACTACCCGTTCTTCAACCTGGATCTACAGACCGCGTACATCGAGGAGGCCCACGCGAAGGGCATCAAGGTCAAACTGTACGACACCATTCGCGAACTGAGCTATCGCGCGCACGAACTCTTTGCGTTGCGCAGTCTCGGCGATGAGATCCTGAACGACGGCGAGGGTGGCGGTCACTCGTGGATGCAGGAGCACCTCGAGAGCAACTATCACTCGGCGTGGCACGCTTTTAGGGTCGACGATGCGGCGATGCTCAACAAGGGCACGTCGCGCTGGACCAATTACTACATCGAGGGGCTCAACTGGCTGGCGGCGAACCAGCACATCGACGGTTTATATCTCGACGACATCGCCTTCAGTCGCGAAACGGTGAAGCGCATGATCTCCGTGCTGTACGAGCACCGCGATGAGGTGGTCATAGATCTGCACTCGGCCAACCAGTTCAATCCGCGCGACGGCCACATCAACAGCGCCATGCTGTATATGGAACACTTTCCGTTCATCTCGCGGCTGTGGTTTGGCGAGTACTTCGAGTACGACCGGGACGAGGACTACTGGCTGACCGAGGTTTCGGGACTGCCGTTCGGCCTGATGGGTGAGATGTTGCAGGACGGTGGCCACCCGTACCGTGGGATGTTGTACGGCATGACTGCCCGCATGTACGGCAACGTGGATCCACGACCGGTGTGGCGCATGATGAACGAGTTCGGGATAGCAGAGAGCCGCATGTTGGGTTACTGGCTGGACAAGGCGCCGGTCACCACGAATCATCCCCGGGTTCTCGCGACCACCTATGTTCGTCCAGATGGCCTACTGATTGCTCTCGCTTCGTGGCCGGGTGAAGACGAGACAGTGAGTCTCACTCTGGACGCAGAAGCGCTCGGCGAATTGTCGGGCATGCGTGCCTACGCACCGGCAGTCGCGGGCCTACAGGCCGAAGCCGAAGTCGACCTATTGCGCGTGGAGATTCCGGCGAACCGGGGGTTGTTTGTGATTGTTGGATCACACTAGTGATTCGCGATTGACCGAATCAGTCTGGCATCGCCGCCACAATCTTCTGTATTAAAGTCGTGCTAAAGTTGGGTTGATCCTGTGGTTGACGGTTCTGATTTCCCTGTCGCACGACGACCAGATCCAAGCTGGGTATCACGTAGCTGTGGTTCATGTTGTGGCCGCGTGACATGAACAAGTCAGTCGGCACGTTGTCCATGTCATCCTGAATCCAGAATGTGTAACCATACTTGAAGGGCGTTGTCCCGTCCTCCCGCACGAACCGGCTGGTCGCCAGATTCAACCATTCCTCAGATACCAGCTGCTGACTCCCCCACCGTCCCTTGTTCAACCACAGGTACCCCAATCTGGCAAAGTCTCGGGCTGTGCATCTGAATGTGCTGCCGACTATGGAGTTGTATCCGTACGGGCTGTCACTCTTGTCAGCGCCATACGCGTCGCATCCCGCACTACCGCCCACGCCCCAGCCCGGTTCGGTGGCAAAGTTCAGCTCTCGGTTGTCCGCATAGGGCATGTCTCTGTACTCGGTGTCCCGGATTCCTATCGGCATGCCGATCTTGCCGAGGACGCGATCGTATATGTAAGGGCCAACTCGCTCACCGGATATGTTCCTTATGGCAAGGGCCATCTGCTCCAACCCGTAGTTGCTGTAGTTGAAGTCTGACCCGGGCTCGAACTTCAGTGTGTGGTGGGCTGGGATCCCAGCGAAATGCCACCACCCGAAGCAGTACTCGTACATCTGGAACGGACCTGAATAGCCCGGATAGAGGTGACGAGTGCTCGGTGCCAGCCATGGCTCGCGCGATTCATGCCCCGAGGTCATGGAGAGGACATGCTTGACTCTGATCTCGGTCTTGCGTTCGTCGGTGATCGGCTGGTCCCATATCTGGGGAATCAGTGAGTCCTCACGAGAGGCGCCCACCAGATAGGTGTCCAGGTCGACCCGGTCTTCGTATTCGTCGAGGAACACTCCAACAGCCGTACCGAACACCGACTTGGTCGATGACTTCATGTCATTGCATGTCTGTGCGGTCCAGGGCTGTGGTCCTCCGTCTGCGCCGGTTACGTAGCTCTCACCGACGATCCATCCCTTGTAGATGATGACGAGGGCACCGCCATGACTTGTGGTAACGGTGTTCTTGTTATGGTAGGCGATTGCGTCACGTAGCTGGTTAGCATCTACCCCCAAGTCATGTGGATCTCCCACACGCCAGCCACCCTCCTGTTCGGATGGCGGGATGTACCGTTCTTGGGAAGGAACACGGGTGGCACTGGCAAAGAGATCCTTCGGCAACGGCAAGAGAGCCAAGCCCGCCGCCCCGATACCTGCCTCGGTTAGTAGTCGTCTTCTGGTAACGAGCCTGCGATCCTGATTCCCCATGACGTTTCCCTCGAATATGAGTGATCCTCATTAAAGAGATACGTCGCTAGGGTTCAACGCAATAAAGGAGGTCGTCAGGCGCCTCCGCCCTCGGATACGACAGTGCCTGGCCGCAAATGTCCCAATTCCGCACCCCAAAGTCCCCAAAACGCACTACCGGGGCAGGACTTGACCGCACAAAGTGCCGGATAGGCAGGGCAGAATAGGCGGAGCTGAGATGGTCAAGATCCTCGTCGTAGATGACGAACAGGCAATACGGGATGTTCTCAAGCGTTTTCTCGAGCTAGAGGGCAACCAAGTCGTGTTGGCCGGTGATGGCCTCGAGGCGCTGGCGATCTTGAACGACACGGCCGTTGACGTGGCGCTCGTTGACATCATCATGCCCACGGTCGACGGGCTCACACTGATGCGACGCATGCAACAGGATCATCCTCGTGTGAGGATAGTCGTTATGTCGGCCTACGACGAAGTACTGGACCTGCCGGCGCGGGAACTGGGCGTCGTGCTAACGATCAGGAAGCCTTTCACTCTGCAGGGTGTCAAGGAGGTAGTGGAAGCGGCCGCCAACACGAGCATGTGAGTCCCCGGGCGTGATCGCCCCCCGCCCCCCTTAGATTCCTTCCCTGTGATATCCGTTTCCAACCTTGCCAAATCGTTCGGTGACCGGACGCTCTTTGCCAACGTGTCGTTCCAGCTCAATGCCGGAGAACGGTACGGGCTGGTGGGTGCCAACGGTTCGGGCAAAACCACGCTGCTCGGGATTCTCAGCGGCGACCTGGATGCCAGCGAGGGTACGGTATCAGTTCCGAAGCGGCTGCGGCTCGGCGTGCTGCGTCAGGATCAGTTCGCCTACGACGATCAGGAGATCCTGGCCGTTGCGCTGATGGGCAACCCCGAGCTGTGGAACGCGATGGCCGAGAAGCAGGCGCTGCTCGCAAAGGCAGACGAAGATTTCGCAGCTGACCGGTTCTCCGAGCTGGAGGAGACCGTGCTGCACCACGACGGATACACCGCCGAGGCGCGCGCCGCCACCATTCTCGAAGGGCTCGGCCTGCAGGCATCCGTGCATCACGACCCGCTCTCCACCCTGTCCGGAGGGTTCAGGCTGCGAGTGCTGCTGGCCCAGGTGCTGGCGAGTGCGCCCGACGTGTTGCTGCTCGACGAACCGACCAACCACCTCGACATCCTCTCGATCCGCTGGCTCGAGACGTTCCTGCGCGACTTCACTGGCACGGTGGTGGTGATCTCCCACGATCATCGGTTTCTCGACAACGTGTCAACGGCCATCCTGGACGTCGATTACGAGACGGTGCTCTCGTACCGCGGTAACTACAGTGAGTTCATCGAGGCGAAGCGCTCGGAACGGGAGCGGCGGGGCAAGGACATCGCCGCGCGGAAACGCGAGATAGCACACCACCAGAAGTTTGTAGACCGGTTCCGGGCCAAGGCGAGCAAGGCGCGGCAGGCCCAGAGCAAGGTCCGGATGATCGAGAAGAAGGCCGGAGCCTTGGAGGTACTGCCGCAGAGTTCGCGCCGCTATCCGAGGTTCCGGTTGGAGCAGCGACGCGACAGCGGGCGCGAAGTGCTCGTTCTGAAGGGTGTCAAGAAAGCGTTCGGCGACAACCAGGTCCTGCACGGAGTGGATCTCACCGTCAACCGGGGCGATCGGCTCGCGATCATCGGGCCCAACGGTATCGGCAAATCCACTCTCTTGAAGATCGCGATGGGTCACCTCGATGCCGATGCGGGCGAGGTGGAGTGGGGCTACGAGACCCATCCCGGATATTCTGCGCAGGATCACCAGGGTCAATTCGAGAACCGTACCAGCACCGCCGAGGAGTGGATCTGGAAATTCTGTGCCGACCGCGACTTGGGTTACGTGCGCGGCCAGATGGGACTGATGCTCTTCACCGGCGACGACGGCAAGAAGAAACTGAGTGCCCTCTCCGGCGGGGAGGTAACACGACTCGTCTTCACCCGTCTGGGTATCGAACGGCCCAACGTGCTCGTACTCGACGAGCCCACCAACCACCTGGATCTCGAATCGATCGAGGCGCTGGTCGAGGGGCTCGCGAAGTACCCGGGCACCCTCATTCTCGTGTCACACGATCGCTGGTTCGTTGGCCAACTGGCCACCCGGGTCCTGGAGATCCGGTCAGACGGAATTACCGATTATCTGGGCACCTACGAGGAGTACGTCCACGCGTGCGGGGACGACCATCTGGACGTCGACCAGGTGGTCCTCAAGGCGAAGAAAGACAAGCGGCGCAAGGACCGGTCGCAGAAGAAGAGTCGACAGTCTGAGGCCCGCAAACTCGAGTCGCGGCTGAAGCGGTCCCAGCAGCGCCTGGAGCAAATCACTGCGAGGATCGAGGCGGCCGAAGCACGGGTCAACGAGATCGATGAGATGTTCTGCGAGCCCGACTACTTCCAGCGGACCGCTGCCGACGAGGTGCACACCTTGGAGCGGGAGCGGAACAACCTTCAGCAAGAAGTCACCGATCTGATGACGGAGTGGGAGCAGATCGAAGAGGAGATCGACACGCTGGAGCGGCAGCTTGCCGCGGACTAACGCGGACACATGCCGAGTGAGTGTGCGTTGGCTCTGGATTGACGCAACCGAGGTGGTGCGAAATGGTGCGGGCGTTCGCGGACCATTATAGCGGCGTGATAACATCGTATTGGAGATTTAGGCATGCACATCACAGACATGAACTGGATGCACATAGAAGAATACCTCAAAGCCGACGACCGCTGCGTGCTGCCAATTGGCTCGACTGAGCAGCATGCAGGCCTATCACTCTGTACTGACGCGATACTTGCTGAACGGGTCGGCGTAGACGCCGCCGAGCCGTTGGGTGTGCCAGTGTACCCCGCAGTCCCGTTTGGCTGTTCGCCCTATTTCTCCGCCTTTCCGGGTACCATATCGCTCAAGGTGGAGACTCTGCTGGCCGTGACGAGAGACGTCATCGGTTCGATGTACACGTCCGGATTTCGACGGGTCATGATCGTGAACGGCCATGGTGGTAATGCGGCCGTTGGCAATCTGTGCCGGGAACTCATGGCCGAGCGACCTGAGATGTCGCTCAAATTCCATAATTGGTGGACCGGCCCGCGGGTCATGGCCAAGGCCAACGAGATCGCACCCAATCCATCGCACGCAAACTGGTTCGAGAATTTTCCCTGGACCCGACTCGCCAATGTATCGTCACCGGGCGACGAGAAGGCGATGGTCGATGTCACTCGGCTCAAGGTGAGTGGACCGGCACGGGTGCGCGAACTGCTCGGGGATGGCAGTTTCGGTGGTGCGTACCAGATGAGCGACGCGGACATGACCGACCTGTGGGCGGTCGGAGTCGCAGAAACACGCAATGAATTGGAGCAACCGTGGTAGAACCAAAGCCGTTAGAGTTCTCGGGTCGCCTGGCACTAGTAACAGGTGCGGCGCAGGGCATCGGACGCGCCATCGCGCAGGGCTTTGTTGACCGTGGCGCCAGGTGCACGTGCTCGACTTAGACGAGACGGGTGTAGCGGAGACAGCGCGCAGCATGGGTGCCACGCATCATGCGTTGGACCTGTCGGACAGAGCGGCCGTTACAGGCGTTGTCGCAGACATCGAACAATCAGCCGGACCAATCGAAATCCTGGTCAACGCTGCCGGCGGCGTGCGCGGACAGGTGGGCCGGCCCATCCAGGACATCGAAGAAGCAGACTGGCGCGTGATCTTTCAGGCCAACCTCGATAGCGCCTTTTGGCTAGCGCAAGCGGTTGGGCCGCGCATGTCAGCGCGGGGTAATGGTCGCATCATCTTCATCGCCTCTGGTGCCGGCCTGCGACCGAGCAAGACCGGTATTCAGGCCTACACCGCGGCCAAGCATGGTTTGGTCGGGCTGACCAAGCAATTGTCTTGGGAATTCGCTCCCAAGGGTGTAACGGTGAATGCCGTAGCACCCGGTTTTGTGTTGTCTAACCCGTCGACCTTGAAGCAGTGGGAGAGTTATGGCCCCGACGGCCAGGCACGTCTGATCGACGGGATACACACCAGGCGACTGGGGACGGCGGAGGATATCGCCGCGGCGGTTCTCTTCTTCGCCACCGACTCGGCGAGTTGGATCAGCGGCCAGACTCTCTCGGTCGATGGTGGCCGGTCGTGAACGATCCCGTCTTGGCTCATCTCGAGACCGACAGACCGGCGATCGTGGAGCGGTTGCTTGACCTGGTCCGTATTCCATCCGTCAGCACCGATCCATCTTACCAACAGGGTATGGCGCAGGCGCGAGAGGTGTTGTCGCAGCGGCTACGCCATATGGGCCTGGCGAACGTTCAAACCCTCGAGGCCGGCGGCCACCCTGCGCTGTACGGCGAATGGTTGGCTGCCGCTGCCAAACCCACCTTGATGGTGTACGGTCACTACGATGTACAGCCGCCGGATCCGCTGGAGCAATGGCATTCACCGCCATTCGAACCGGAGGTGCGTGACAGCAGGATCTACGGCCGCGGCGTATCCGACGACAAAGGACCCTCATCGATCGCCTTGGAGACGATTGCGGCCTTTCTCCGCATCGAAGGTGGCTTGCCGTTCAATGTGAA
>JAUVRV010000413.1 GCA_030597435.1 Gemmatimonadales bacterium
GTCTTGGTAGTATGCTCGTTCCGACTCCGGAATTGCCTCAATGTTGGGTACCAGCGGTCGAGCCCAAAGACGGTACCACACGAACCCCATGGTAGAGTAGAGCGGCGTGACGTGAGGAAAAGCCAGTATCGCCCGCTCAGTCGAATCCCAGGCTTGCCGTAGTGCCACGGCAAGCTCCTGACCCACCCAGTTACTCGCGATCCGGCCGCGGACCCGCTCCATGTCCAGGTGCGGATCAAACTGGAAAGCTCGGAGCACCTCGTGATTCACGTTGAACGGGACCAGCTCAGGTGGCGACGACCCGCCCAGGTGGGCCAGGTGTTTCACTCCATTGTCGTGGAGTAGCTCGAGACGCTGGCAAGTCAGCGATGGGTATGGCACTCCCACCAGCGGTGCAAACACCGTGTTCGGTCCAGTTGCGAAATAGAAATGTGCCAGAGAAGCCCGCTCCTCCAGCTCCGCTGCCTGCACCGATTCACGCTCATCAAAGTCCAGTTGGTACACAGTCCCCGCCCCGCTTGACGCCGTGTCGGGATAGCTGGGATGTGAATAGGGCATGTCCCAACCCCTCATCACGAGCGACGCCGCTTCCACATCCAGGCCATCGCTGAGACCACCCCATATCACGTCGTGCTCGCCGTAGAACGACTCCATGCGAGTAATGACTCGGAACTCCGGGTTTACCTCACGAGCTGCATCACGCAGCACCGAGAAGAAGCGCAACGCATTGTCACCGGCCACCTGTGCGATCTCAGCTTCACTCTTCCACTCGCGGATCAGATAGGGACCGCCGTTACGACCCACATAGAGAGATTGGGTGTGCTCGAATCCAGCACCGCTGTCATTGGTCCAGATAGAGAGAAATCCCAGTTCGGGCACTTCATCCATCAAAGCACGGACCATCTCCGCGTAGTGCTCCCGCACCAACGGGTGCGCTATGGTCATGTTGTAACGCGGCTTGAAGCTGCGGAACGGATGGTCTACTCGGGCGCCGCGCAGCATCGGATAACGAGTGAAGAACTCCTCGGGTACGTTGCGCGGCTCGAAACACAGCAGACCGGGAACGAGGCCGTACTGGCGCGCCAACTCTGCGTTGGTCTTGAGATATTCCAAGTTCGCAGACAGGTAGTCAGACGGATACAGTCCATTGTTGAGCTTGGATGAGACGAACTGGTCCAGTGCCGGGCAATATGTATAGAACATCAGGTACGCTTCACCCGGCGGTCCGCTCTCGAGTCCCTCGGCAGATGCGAGGCCGTTTATTTCCAAATGAGTGAAGCCCGACTCCGCGAGATGACGAACGTGGTTCTCCCTGTTGAAGCCGTGTTGAATGCGTCCTTCCTGCGTGAGGAAGAAATCGTATGTCGAGCGATGCCATGAGAAACTGGGGTGAAACACCTTGCCCGCCTCCACGGTGCTAAGGTCGGCATCGGCTAGATCACGCAACAGATGAGTAAGGAATGAGTACACATGATGCACGTGTGTCATTGCCAAGAAACCGGATCCATTGCGATCCAGCTTCAGGTAGATGGCAGGTTGTCCCTGGGCTGGGTGAGTCTGGCTGTACAACTCCTCGGGAAGGTCGTCGATATTGGCAAGTACATGGAATTCGCCTGGTGCATGCTTGGAAGGAACTCCCGTACTGTATGTTGCCAGCTGCCCACCAGTCGCACGACTCAGCTCCGCAGCCACCGTGTGCAGCACCGGGGGTGCGTCCACGGCTACGTAGATCGATTTCACGGCACCCAAAGCTTCCGCTATCGTCATACCACACCACCTCACGAACACGGCCACGTTGATGTTAGGAGAAACTGATAGCCACTTCGACCTCACCGCCCACGTGAGCAGTGAAGTCTACGTAGTGACTCTTCCGGATCTGAACCGCCTCGTACACCAACTCTTCCCCGGCAACCGTAACGGCACTCGCTTGGACTCCCGACGGGAGTAGAATGTGGAACCGTGCGACCGTCTTGGGGCAGCTGACATTCATCTTGATGCCGCTACTGCTCAGGCGATAGTCATAGCCCAAATGCATTCTCGAACTCTCGTAGGTCAGCCCCACCTCTGCATTATCGACCTGTGCGGCCGGCCAACGTGGTGATAGCCGGATCTCATCGAACCCCTTCCCCAAGTCCTCCACGCCCGCAAGACCATCAGTGAGTGCGTAGAGCATGGCACTGGACCCCCATCCATCGGTCGGTTCCGCCTCAGGGCTCGTGCTTGCCTCGACGCTGGCCGGGGTACCATCAGGAAAATACCACAGGTAGGTCTCCTGCTTCTCAGAGATCAGCGAGTGATAACGCGTGAGGATGTCAACCCCATACTCCTCGAAGCCATGATCGAGTGCCGCCTTTGCCAGCTCTCCCCCAACCAACGGCATGATGCCGCCGTTGACGTAGGCTCCACCGATCAGTTTCTCATCACCGAAGATGCCGTCGGGAAACGGAGGATCGATGGAGAACCACTCTGCAAAGGCGTTGGTGCGACTGCGACGACGCTGATACTCCTCGATGATCGCAACAGCCATCTCGTGGGTTGCAACGCCTCGGTTGACGTCCATCGGGTTGCTGAGACTGAGCTGTGTCGACTCATCCACCCCTTCGATCGTCACCGGATTGAGTTTCATAAGATGTGTGTAGAAGTTCCCATTCCGGCATGCTGCATTCATGTTAGCGCGCAGCGTGTCTGCCTGCTGTTTCCAATGTTCAGCCCGATCCCGGCCGCCAAAGCGGTCATACAGATAGGCCATGATCCGGAATGCCTCGTAGTAGCCGCTGTTGTCACCGTGCATTATGCCCCAGAACGTGTTCTCATTGATCTGGAA
>JAUVRV010000197.1 GCA_030597435.1 Gemmatimonadales bacterium
AGGACGATTGCCGCCAGGGCTATAGCCGCGGGCAAGTACTTTTTTCGTTTCGGAGGTGGTTCTCTGGCGATATCCAAGGACATCTCTCCTATAGCCTACTGGCTCACACTTCTATTGGACGATGACTTTCTGCGGTTGGTTTCATGGCAACCGGTATGCCACCATGGTTGGATCAGCTAACATATTGATATTATTAGACTTATGGTCCTAGCGGTGGGGGTGATTGGGGTGTTAGATGTCCGTTTGTGGGATATCTCATCCCACGAGCGAACAGTCTGTGAACCCCTCCGATCTGGTATGGCTGGTGATCAGTGATCGGTTTGCTGTACCGGAGTTGATTCGCAATCGTGACGGAGTCGGTCCGCGTTTCTCATGGCCCGTTTTGCTCGGAGACGTCCGAAGTTCCAGCCACGCCAGTCGGTCTGATGGAGGAACCACCTTCGTTGTCTCAGTAGGGAGATCAGCTCGCACTGTTCGGTCTGATCGAGCGTTCCGATTCTCGCCAATATGGTGGGGACGGCGTCGGCGCTCAGGTCGGAGAGGTGGTGGGCGTCCACCGGTTGGACGGCCTGGGGTCGGTTCATGTTTGTTCGCGCTATGATTGCATTGGGATTGATGATGTTCAGGCCAGCCAAGAAGAGAAATCCACTGACGATTGCCCCAAAGGCGAATCGTCTCCGCTGCCCTCGCAGCACAGTTGATACTAGCCATCCCAATACGGTCGCGATCCACAGCATGAAGGCGGTAGCATAGAATCGGTCCTGAGTGAGGCCGTACGCATCTACGTAGAGGCGCATGCGTTCGAGTGCTGACGCCATCACAATGGACACCAGGATGAGCAACACTGTTGCCAGCGCCGCGAAACTCTTCCGGTTCTTGCGAACACCCGTGTCCAGCATCCACTCTGATATCAGCAACACCGGTGCGATCAGGGCAGTCACGGTGACCAGTTCGAAGAAACCACGCCGGGCATATTCGGCATAGCTCAATCCAAGGGTGCTCTGGACGAGATCCTCGCCGCCGAACAGGTATTGGACCTGTATTATGACGAAGATCGCGAACATGGCGATCACTATTCCGAGCGGGATACCGATCTCCACGATGCCGAGTGACGGAGATTTTGGCTCGGGAACCGAGGCCGTTAGTGGCTTCTCTTGGAAGACGATTCCTCTCAGATAGCCCGCCACAAGCCAGGCGATAAAAAGGGCCAGAAACACGTGTGACGCTAATGTTTCGAAGTCCCAATCGAAAACCGCGCGCACCAATCTCTCAAACACGGGGTCAGCGGCCATCAGCAAGGCACCGAACACGAGGACCAGTGGAGCTGCCAGCAGCAAGCCGATCAACACGGACCTGTACCCTCCGGCAGTCGTCTCGCTCTTGGGTTTGAGCCAGCGAACATCCCCGAAGACCAGGATCAGTGCTCCAAACGCTGTACTCAGGATCGTTTCCAAAGCACCCGTGATGTAGCTGAAGACTGTCGTGAGTCGAAGGTTCCGACGGCGTAGCCGGAGCCCTACCAACGTGAACCCGGCGATCATGGCGAGGAAGTTCCACATGTTCAGAAACAGGGAATCTCGCCAGGCAAAGAGCATCCCGAATGCGACCGGTACGATGAGCCATCCAACCATGGGTTGGGTCCCCCGTGCCTTCAGGGGGATCGCTGCAGCGCAGGCAGCTAGGGCCATGACCCACAAACCCAGGTTGAGCCCCCATGGTGTTTCGCGAAGTAGAGCATCGCCGAGCATCCCGAGGAGTGCGGCTAATGCCAGCACCCAGAGCCCGATCCGGTCAGTAGTCAAAGCGGCCTCACTTGTTGTTGTGAGTATAAAGTACTTTGTATTACAAAGTCAACTGCTATTTGATGGCCGCATTGTGTCAGGCTTCGGTGATTGTGCTACTGAGGGTGGAACCGGCGTATCGCTGGACGGTTGCTACAGCTGGTGAGCGATGCGCCTTGCAGCGCACCACTCACCATACATGGGGGTCTAGTTTCGGGGAATGGACGCCAGGAGGTCTTCCTGGGTGGTAGCAACGGTCAGAAGCTCGACGGCGCGCCGAACCTGGATATCGTTGCTGATGCGGCGTAGCAGTTCGGCTTGACGGCCGAAGACGTTGCGCACGACTTCGTATCCAAATTGATCCGCTACGAGATCACGGGCACCAACCCAGATAGAATCGGGCATCTCGACGCCACGGGCACGCAGTCTGACGAGGAACTCCGCCAACATTGCGTCCGTAACTTGGAACTCCTCGTCGGTGATGCCGTTCTGGCCTTTGAGATCGAGCGAGTAGCGTGCCAAGACATCGCGGTACTTGGGCAGATCTGCACCTAGGGCGCGCGCAAACTCTTGCTCGCCTGCATCGAGAGTATCCGGCAAGCTCACATCGGGCACGATGCCGCCACCACCTTGCAGTAGCCTGCCGGAGGCAGATCGGTACTGGGTCGTGTCGGGTGTGGCAGAGTCGGGGTGAGCGGCAACCCGGCGGGCTACTACCTGCTGTGAGAAACGCGGAGCGGGTCGGTCAATCGAGCGGCCGCTGGGCGTGTACCAGCGCGACGTCGTGACGCTCAGGGCCTCTGTCTCAGACAAGGGAAGCACTACGTAGGCGACTCCCTTACCAAACGTGCGGGTCCCCAACACGAGAGCGCGGTCGTGGTCTTGCAGAGCACCAGAGATGATCTCGGCAGCACTGGCGGTATTCCGGCTGACCAAGACGACCATCGGCATGTCGGCCCACGGCTCTGCGGTCTCGGCTGCGAAGGTCTGGGTGGCTCCTGGTGCCCGTCCCTTCATCTTCACGACCACCTCGCCCTGATCGAGGAACAGATCCGCTATTGCCACTCCCTGCTCGAGGATGCCACCCGGGTTGGCTCGGAGGTCTAGGATGAGACTCTTGGCACCGTCCGCTCTGAGTGCGTCGATAGCCGCCTTCAGCTCTTGCGGCGCCTCGCGACTCACCGAGGTCAGCTGCACGTAGCCGACACCCGGTGCAACCATAGACTGTCCCTCGACGAAGTTCACGTGAATCCTGGCTCGCGTGATGCTGAATTCCATCGGCTCGGGGATTCCAGCTCTGCCTATCTTCAGCTCCACATCTGTACCTGGTTCCCCGCGCATCACGTCAGCAGCCTGCGCAGTGGTCCATCCCTTTGTGGTCATCCCGTTGATCTCGACGATCAGGTCACCGGCCTGCAGTCCAGCTCGGTCGCCGGGCGTGTCTGCCAGGGGACCGACAATAGTGATCCATTGGTCGCGTGATTCAATCCTGATACCGACGCCGCCGTAATCGCCGGTTGTGTTGATGGTTAGTTCCTCGTAGACCTCAGGTTTCAGGAACGTCGTGTAGGGATCGTTGAGGCGGTCGAGCATACCCTCGATCGCCATGTCGTAGAGATCGCCGGCGGTTACGCTGTCAACGTAGTAACGCGCCACGTAGCTCAGAATCTCCTCGAACAGGCGCTCCCGCTCGTAGGCACTTGTGGCCCTGGTCTGAGGTCCCTGCAGCAGCCAGCCGCCAGATACAAAGGCCAATGTGACAACCGCAGACACGAGCAAGATTCGCCGATACTTCATAGACTGCCTCCACCTGTTCGATTCGTTCCTGACCCTTCAACCCCGGTCATCGGTGTGGGGTTCCGAGACCGGCAATAACCGAGCCGATAAGGATACATGTTTGGCAGCATGGGACGCAAACAATGGCAGGCGGTGGTTGGCCAAATCGCTTGGCATCGACCTTGTTGGTATGTTGATTGATTCAGAATGGCACATACCATGAGCCTTCTCGAACGCCTGCAGGATCCAAGGCCACTAATCGCCGCGGAACTGCGACCGCCACGCGCCGACATGTCCAGTACCGACAGCATGGACACATGGATCGATATGTACCACTCGATCCGGAAGTTGGCGCGCAGTGACACCGTGGTGTTTCTCACGGACAACGCGGTGGGACAGGCCGAGGAAGAGAATCTGCAGCATCTCACCACCAACTTGGCGGACGAAGTAGACCCGTCACTTGTAGTGCCGTTTCTCACGTGCAAGCACTCCCTGGACTACTGCCTCATGTATGCTGCTCGCGCCGCATCTCACGGTATTGAGGCGCTGACGGTGTTGGGGGGTGACCGTTCGGTGGGTGCGCCACGTTGCCTGCCGCATGCATACGAACTGCGAAACGCCGTAAGACAGCGCGTGCCGTCGCTCACGCTGGGTGGCTGGGCCAATCCGCATGGAGATGCAGGGGAGCAGGTTGATTACCTGCTCAGTGAGGATATTGCGGCCGAGTTCTTTCTGACGCAGATCGTATCGCATCATGGCATTGGATCGGTCGAGCGATTCATGTCTGAAGCGGCTCAACGAAACCTGAAGTTGCCTGGGGTGTTTGGAGTCTTTTACTACCGGAGTGCCAATACTGGGACACTCGCGCGATTGGGTGAGTTTTTTCCGGTACCAGCCGAGGGAATCGCTGCAGACTTTGCTGCGGGGCTTTCTGCTGCGGAGATTTGCGCTCGCAGCATAAGGGCACTGCAGCAGCTTGGAGCCAAGAACATCTACGTGAGCAACCTGGGCTTCCGCAGGGTCGATCAACGTTACCGACGGATCTTAGGGGCGCTGGAGGAGATATGAGTTAGCTACCGGCCGAGCACCTCGAGCGCACGTTCCACCTGACCCGAAGAGCCGGTCAGTTGTATGCCTTGTATTGCACCACCAATCTCCTGCATTACCTCCCTCGCTATCTCGACACCTTCGGCGGCCGCAGCTTCGTCGCCTCGTTCATTGGCCTTGCGCATCCGGTCGAGCACCGACTCCGGTACCACTACGTCGGGAACCTCGTTGGCCAGGAACTCCGCGTTTCTCAGTGAACGCAGTGGCCAGATACCGGCCAAGATAGGGATGCCGTATTCCTCAGTCCGCTTGAGGAACTTCTCAAACTGGCGTGGTTCGAATACGGGTTGGGTAACGGCGAACTCTGCTCCAGCGTCCACTTTCCAATAGAAGCGCTTGAGTTCGCGGTCCAGATCGCTTGCGCTGTGATTGACCGCTACGCCTATGACGTATGGTGTTGCTTTGCCAACTGTGTTCCCACCAGGATCGAGACCGTGATTCAAGTGGTATACGACGTTGGTGAGTCCAATGCTGTCGATGTCGAACACTCCGGTGGAATCGTACGTTCCCAACCGCGGCGGGTCACCCGTGACTATTAGTAGGTTACGTAGACCGGCGGCAGCCGCGCCGAGTAGGTCGCTGATCATGCCGAGCATGTTACGGTCACGACAGGTATAATGAACCACCGTCTCGATCCCGACCTCACGCTCTACTATGATCGCTGAGGCCAGGGCTCCCATGCGGCTCTGCGATCGCGGTGCATCGAGGATATTGACTGCATCGACTCCTGAGATCTTGAGAGCGCGACACTTCTCTAGCATCTCGGCCGTCTGCCACCCACGGGGCGGGAGAATCTCTACGCTCTGAACGAACTCACCTGCGGCGATCTTGCGGCCCCAACGCGATCGGCTCTTCAACGGGACCGGGTCGAGTCCTTTCGCCGGAGTCACGGTGTCCCGCGGGATATAGATCGGCGCCTTACGTGGCTGCGCAGCGACGACAAACTCTGCGATCTTCTTCGTATGGTCCGGTGTCGTTCCGCAGCACCCTCCCACAAACATGACACCCGCCTCCGCCATCCTGCGGGCATACCGTGCCATGTACTCCGGAGCAGCCAGGTAGATCTTGCGGTTGCCCACATCTCGGGGCAGTCCTGCGTTGGGTAGTGCAGAGATAGGTAGGTCGGTGACCTGTACCATGCGTTCAATCGCGTCCAACATGGCTGCCGGACCCACCGAGCAGTTGAGTCCGACGACGTCCGCTCCCCACTCGGTTATCTGTTG
>JAUVRV010000215.1 GCA_030597435.1 Gemmatimonadales bacterium
AGACCCAAGCCCCAGGAGTCATCCAGTGCCACCGATCCCGCTCAGTCGGACGTCAGTTGCCCTGCTCTTGTCATGCATCTCGCTGCCAGGCTGCACCGAAGGTGTTGCCAAAGTGGCAGAGGTAGCTTTTACCGGAGGCCGGATCTGGACCGGCCCGGGAGCGCCGATCTCGGGGCCGGGTGCCGCGACCGCGATCGCAATCGCTGACGGCCAGATCATCGCGGTTGGGTCCGATCAGGAGATCGAGCCCTTCCTGACACCTGAAACGGTTCGTATCGACCTGAACGGGCGCCGGGTAGTGCCGGGTCTCATGGACGCTCACACGCACTTCATCGACGGTGGGTTCGAGCTTGTCGGCGTAGCGCTCCGAGATGCTGCGACACCGGCAGAGTTCTCCCGGCGCATTGCGGAGTTCGCCGCGGACCACCCGGGCGAGTGGGTACTCGGCGGGACCTGGGATCACGAACTGTGGGGTGGTGAACTGCCGCGGCGCGACTGGATCGATTCCCTGACGCCCGATACACCCGTGTTCGTTACCAGGCTGGACGGCCACATGAGTCTGGCCAACAGCGTGGCGCTGGATCTCGCGGGCATAACCGCGGAGACCCCGGACCCACCCGGAGGAACCATCGTCAGGTATGCAGACGGCAGCCCGACGGGGATTCTGAAGGATGCCGCCCAGTCGCTCATGTCCGGCGCCATCCCTGACAGAACTGAGGCTGAGCTGGACCGCGCTCTTCAAGCCGCGGCCCAGCACGCCGTGTCTCGCGGCGTCACCATGATCGCCGATATGGGGACTTGGGACGGCCTGGAAACCTACCGACGCGCCAGGGCCAAGAACGCGCTCCCTGTCCGGGTCTACTCCGTTGTACCGCTGGCGACTCGCGAGCGTCTGGTGAGCTACGTAGCCACGCACGGGCGGGGCGACGAGCGGCTATTCTGGGGGGGACTCAAGGGCTTCGTTGATGGTTCGCTGGGATCCACCACCGCGTGGTTCTATGACCCGTATGCCGACGAGCCCGAGACGGCAGGTCTCATGGTCACGGACACGGCCGAACTGCGCTCGGCGATTCTGGCGGCCGACCGTGACGGCTTTCATCTGATTGTTCACGCGATCGGCGATCTGGCCAACGACTGGCTGCTCGATGTATATGCCGAAGCCAGGGCGGCACATGGAGACAGAGACAGACGGTTCCGAATTGAGCACGCCCAGCATTTGAGTAGGTCGGCGATATCCAGGTTCGGTCCGGAAGGGGTCATCGCGTCAATGCAGCCGTACCATGCCATTGACGACGGCCGCTGGGCCGGAAAGCGGATCGGACCGGAGCGATTGAAAACGACCTACGCCTTCCGCGATCTGCTCGCAGCGGAAGCGTCCGTAGCATTTGGGAGCGATTGGACGGTGGCACCGCTCGATCCGATACTCGGCATATATGCCGCCGTCACGCGCCGCACTATTGACGGAGCCAATCCCGGCGGGTGGGTCCCCGAGCAGAAGATCAGTGTGGAGCAGGCGCTAACCGCATGTACGTCAGCGGTAGCACATACCTCCTATCTGGAAGATCGACTCGGAACCCTCGAGCCTGGCAACTACGCAGACTTGGTGGTGTTGTCGGACGACATCTTCACGATCGATCCGAGAGAGATCGAGCGCGTGAAGGTGGAGCTCACGATGGTGGCAGGGGAGGTGGTATTCGAGAGGAACTGACGGGGAATAGGGGGAGATGTACGATTGACGATTTGGGATTTGCGATTTGGAGCCGGATTGGTGGTCAATCGCAAATCCCAAATCGTCAATCGTACATCTCCCGTTCCCCGAGTTCCTAGCTCCCTGCCAATATCTGCGGGAATCGCGCAATCACCTTTTTCTTACCATCCCCCGAGATCGGCTTCTCTCCCAAATACACGTCGAACAAAGCCCAGCACAGTGTTTCTGACTCGATCGAAGACTGTGGCTCCCCTTTGACCGAGGTAGTCAGGCGGCCGTCCGGGGAACACGAGAACACGATCTCGGCTCCCTTGGTCATCTCACCCAGGCTGAAGTAGCCGCGGAATTGGTCCAGGGCGGTTTCAGCTTCTGGCATCCCCATCTCGGCGGCGGCCTTTTGTACGCGGGGCCGCAAGGCACCGTCGAATGCGTCAGCCATGTCTTCGCCCCCGACATCGCGGGTCATGACCAGACGCAGCGTCATGGCAAAGTCCTGGTCCAGAATACGGCGGTAGAACGCCTGATCGCGCTCGAGGGTCGAGGCTGACATGTCTTTGTATGCGCTGAGCGTGGAACGTGCGCCGTCCGGGTCCACATAGAGCCCAAAGGCGTAAACCTTGACCTTGAGGAATGTCTTGACTCTGATCCCCGTTCCCGTGAGGACCTGGGTCGCCGATCCGCCGAGAACTGTCAGTTCGGTCGGGAACGGAACCTTGCTACTGGGTTCCTCTACGGTTGCGACTTGCTGGGCACCTAGTGGGACGGCTGCTGAGAATGCAGTCAGGAACAACAGCGATCGTATCATCCTGTACTCCGGAAAGAGTCCATGTTGTAAGCAATAGCATAGAATGGAGCCAAGGACAGGCGTCCGCAATGCTTCGGTAGCCGGATCCTCACCAACGATGCCATCTGAGCCAACCGTGCGGTATCTTGTTTCGGGCACGAATACGTACCTGCTTTCCCGTCAGGCCAGATAAGGCAGTCGATACACTCGAGATGAAGAAAGAACCAGACCCGAATCAGGCCGGAGCACTGCCACCGAGTGACCTGAATCCACGTAGGGAAGCCGCTCTGGATTTTCCAGACAGGGACTATGGGGAGCTGTCAGCCCAGGACTATCACGAGCTGGGGTTCATGGCAGGCCTAGAGGTTCACCAGCAGCTTGACACTCGTTCCAAGCTATTCTGTCGCTGTCCTGCCGGCCGGCGTGTGTCGGTCTACGACGCCGAAGTCCTACGCCACATGCGTCCCACGCTGAGCGAGTTGGGTGAGTACGATGGCACCGCTCTGATGGAGTTCAAGACACGCAAGGAGATCGTATACCAGCTGAACCGGAGTACGGTTTGCACATACGAAATTGATGATACCCCGCCGTTCGAGATTGATGAGGAAGCTATCCGCATCGCCTTGGAGCTGTCGCTGCAGCTCAACCTGAATCTGGTTTCCGAACTGCACGTCATGCGGAAGCAGTATCTCGACGGTTCGATTCCAACCGGATTTCAACGCACCGCCATGTTGGGGCTGACGGGGACGATTCCATTCAAGGTCCCGGAACTGGGAGTGGACAAGGCACTACGCATCAGGCAGCTCTCGCTCGAGGAGGACTCCTGCCGCGAGGTGTCCGATATCGGGCACCGCATCACGTTTCGCACCGATCGTCTGGGCATGCCTCTGGCGGAGGCGGTAACCGAGCCCGATCTACTCACTCCGCTCGAACTGCAGGCGGCAGGGCGGTTGCTTGCGCAGGTCGCTCGTTCGACGGGCAAGGTACGGCGCGGGCCGGGCGCTGCCAGACAGGACGTGAACGTGTCGGTCGCGGGTGGCAGGCGAGTGGAGATCAAGGGAGTCGACAACCATCGCGGCCTGCTGCAGCTGGTGCACATCGAGGCGTTCCGCCAGCTGAACCTGCTGCGCATAAAGGCGGAACTCGAGCGTCGTGGGGTGACGGGGTCGATGTTTGCGGTGCCCGACAAGGGCCTTCCCTGGGACGTGTCACCGTTGGTGGTTGAGGCTGGAGCGGTCCTCAGGGATTGCGATTTCGCACCCATCCGGGACGCATTGTCCCGCGGCGAGACCGTGTGCGCCGTGCGAGTGCCGGGGTTTGCGGATCTACTCTCCCGCCGAACACAGCCGGGTGTGACGCTTGCGCGCGAGTTCGCCGACCGGGTGCGCGTCATTGCCTGTCCCGAACACCGGCCCTTCATGATTCACTCGGACATTCGTGACTATGGGTTGGACCCGCGGCAGTGGCGAGCGCTGAGCAAACAAGCTGGGGCCGACACCGGTGATGCGATGGTTGTGGTATGGGGCCTCGAACAGGATGCGGCCACGGCGGCCCGCGAAGTACTGATTCGTGCCCAGGATGCGCTCGCCGGCGTACCAGCCGAAACGCGTCAGGCCTTCCGAGACGGGACCAACGGCTTCGAGAGGATCCTCCCCGGCGCCGACAGGATGTATCCGGACACAGATACACCGCCGCTGCCTATCACCAGTTCATTGGTGGATGAGATCCGGGCGAGTTTGAGAGAGACTCCTTGGCAACGCGAGCAACGATATGAAGCGCTCGGGCTTCCTTTCTCAGCCGCACGGCAGCTCGCAGCGGCCTCGTGGGCCGACTTGTACGACGCTCTGGATCCGCAGGGTTCGGCGACTGCACGGCGGTTGGCCGGGAGCTTGGCCAAGAGGATTCCGTATCACCTGCGGAGCGGGTCTGTCGCAACACTACCGGACCCCGTGCGTCTGGTGCCGCTGGTTCGGGCCATCGAAGCCGGTGAGATCCGGCCGGAGGCAATGGATCGCATTCTCGATGAGTTGATCACTCACGCAGACACTCCAACCGATGATCTGTTGGACCGCTACCGAGGGCGACCCGGCGACGAAGCGGAGCTGAGCGTTGGGTTAGAGGCAGTGGTGCAGCGTGCCGCCTCACTGCCGGGTAGATCGGTCAACACCTTGGTCCGGTGGGGTATGGGCACGCTGATGCGTCGGTTCCTGGGCAGGCTCGACCCGAATCAGGTGAGAGACCGACTCGAACTGGAGCTGTCGGCGGTGGCTCAGGGGAGCGCGACATGAGTCCGGATGCGAACGAGAAATACAAGGGATATCGCGGTCCCTGCCTCGACCTGATGAAGCGCCAAGGTGTCACGGTGTGGAGTGAAGTGACCGCTGCGACCACCAGAGGTGTGTTTGAGGGACTGATCCTGCCGCGCTCCGAGACCAGTGATGAGAACCACATCGTACTCAAACTCGTCAGCGGTTACAATGTGGGTCTGCGGTACGACACCATCGAGACTCTCGAACAGACGGGCTATCGCGAGGCGCATTACAAGATCCCGGAGCAGGAGTTCCCCACCGATCCCAAACACCCCCGTGTCAAACTGCTCGGCACCGGCGGGACCATCGCATCTCGTTTGGACTATCGCACTGGTGCCGTGATCCCGGCATTCAGTCCGGGCGAGCTGTACGGTTCGGTGCCCGAACTGGCCGACATCTGCAATCTGGAAACCGAGAAGCTGTTCGGCGTCTTCTCCGAGAACATGGGGCCGGAACAGTACCTCATCCTGGCGGAGAAAACCGGCGAGGCAATCCAACAGGGTTACGACGGTGTCGTGATCGGCCACGGTACCGATACGATGCATCACACCGCCGCCGCACTGAGCTTCATGGTGCAGAATACGCCGGTTCCGATCGTGATGGTCGGGAGCCAGCGCTCGTCGGACCGCCCTTCGTCTGATGCGGCGCAGAACCTGATAAACGCAACCTGGACCGCCGCCCACGGCCCCATAGCGGAGGTTGTGGTCTGCATGTTCGGTCCGACTTCGGATCGCTACAACCTGCTGCACCGCGGTACTCGCGTGAGGAAGATGCACAGCTCCTATCGCAGCACGTTCCGCAC
>JAUVRV010000293.1 GCA_030597435.1 Gemmatimonadales bacterium
GTCGTCCGGGCGGTACAAAATCCGCGCTCCCAGCGGAGCCGTCCACTCGATGCCGTCACAACTACGCGCGAGCGGTTGCCTGGCAGGCGCCTCTCCACTCACCCACACTCTGCAAAGCCCCGGACTCGGTATCTGGTCCTTGGGTACGCTGAGTTCGATCGGCGTGACACCACCATCCTTCGAACCGCCAGCACATGCAGCAGTAACGACTAGTCCGACAGACAATGGAACCGCTATGTACCATTTCACCGGTCGCCCCCGAGGTGTTTGACACACTGATCTACGAGCGACCAATCTTACCGGGCCGGATCCGACTAGGCAACTGTTCTTCCCACGCACCACACCAATACAGTTAAGCGGGTAAATGCCTTCCCGGGTTTCCTAATCTCCTGTTGGATGATGCAACACCGTACTAACGGGGACCAGAAGCCCGGCGGTAGGACACCAGTTGACACTCATCGCCACAGCGACCATCCTCCCCATTCACGCCCGTGAGAAAGGACATGACCCACAATGAACACTCGTTCGCTCGGTCCCAATGCTCCCTACGTGTCCGTTGTCGGCTTGGGTGGAATGCCGTTGTCCATACAGGGACGGCCAGCTATCGATGCCGGTGTGCGTGTAATTCACGCGTCATTGGACGCTGGTATGACGCTGCTTGACACGGCGGATGTCTATTGCCTCGACGACAACGACATCGGTCACAACGAGCGGTTGATAGCACAAGCACTGCGTGAATGGCCAGGCGAACGAGACTCGATTGTCGTTGCAACCAAGGGCGGGCTGACGCGACCCGAGGGTCGATGGGACAGGAACGGACACCCCGAGCATCTGCGTCGTGCGTGTGAGAAGTCCCTCCAGGCTCTGGCAGTCGGCCGGATAGACCTGTACCAGCTCCACGCCCCCGACCCAGAGGTGCCTCTCGAGGAGAGCGTCGGTACTCTTGCCGACCTCAGGCAGGAGGGAAAGATCCGGTGGATCGGGTTGTCGAATGTGTCTGTGGCAGAAATCAAGCAGGCGGAATCGATCGTCCCAATCGTCACAGTGCAGAACCGCTTGAGTCCGTTCTTCCGAGAGGCGCTACGGACCGGTGTGGTGGAGTACTGTGCGCAGCGTGGAATCGGTTTTCTCGCCTACAGTCCCGTCGGTGGCGGACGACTGAACAAGAAGTTGCCGACCCACCCGGTAGTCGCAGAAATCGCGCAGCGGCATGGAACGTCCACACACTCCGTTGTATTAGCGTGGGTTCTACATCAGGGTGAGAGCGTAATAATCATTCCGGCGGCTCGAACGATCGAACACACGGTCGACTCGGCATCATCCGCCACGCTCGAATTGAGTCATGAAGAACTCGCCGCTATCGATGCAGCCGAGTTCTCGATAGCGTAGCTGACGAGGAATCGGTACCGGAGTAGCTAGCCTTCCAGGAAATCGACCAGCATCACGCTGGTCCGTCGCAGCCGCTGACTCATTAGTCTGGCCATCTTGAGTAGCAGTGCGACTCCCAGTCGTGGGTGGCGGTAGGATAGCCGGTTGAAGTTCTCCTCCGTCAGTACGACCACCTTGGAGTCATCCAGGGCAATGGCCGTCGCGGACCGCGGCTCTCCATCTATGAGAGACATCTCCCCGAATGTCTTCCCCGACCCAACGGTGGCAAGGGTCTTCATCTGCCCATCCGAGTCCCGCTTCGCGATCTCCACTCGACCCTCAACCAGCAGGCAGAGATAGTGTCCACTGTCACCCTCGTGAAAGATCTCGACACCCTTCTTGACCTCGAAGGCATCGACATACCGCGCAAACGTCTGTACTTGAGGCCATGTCAACTCAGAGGACCACTCAGTCCGGTCGATCAGCTGACTGCGTTGAGCAATGGTAATGGGAAACCTCGGCAGAGCTACGGACATCTTGGCAGCTACGGGATCACTCATTGGTCAACTCCATGCGTTTTCGGAACGTCCCAGACCGAAAACTAACCCGTCCGGAACACTGCGAGCATAGTGAAAACGTGGGCCGCCGGCCACAGTGCCGCTGATTGACGCGGATAAGTGCGGAGGTAGGCGCAACGTAGAGCCGACAAGAAGCTGGGGTAACCGTGTTGCCCGAAAGATTACTCTTCCACGGCTTCTGATTCCTCCTCCAAGACCTCAGCCTCGGGCAATTCGGGAGGGACTTCTCCTGCTTCCACCTCGACCGGAGTGGGTGGCTTGCGCAGTCGCTCAACGATCCCGGAACCCAGTGAAGCCGCGGATTCGGCCAACACGTCAGCCACATCGAGCACCGACACCGCGCAAGCTCGGAGCGCCGGCTCTATTGAATCTGGAGGATAAGCCGCTATCGCACTCGTCGTTATTACGGTTGGTTCGAACAGCTCCAGGATTTCCTCGAGCGCCTCGTCGGCACGCTGCCGTACCTCCACGGTGTTGTCGCCGATGGTGCGCGAGCGCCGCTTCCCGTCTTCGTACCACTCGATCCGCACCTTACCGTTCAAAACGTAACGGCGTCCGACCCTCGGCCGCGTGCCGAAGTTCCTGGTGAACCGGCGATCCCGGATACGTTTGTTGGAAGGCATGTAAACACTACGGTGGGAGGACCCCAGTGGTTACAGATCAGACTCCACCGGCTCCAAGCGCTCAACCAGGATTTCCGCAGCAATCTCCGGATCAACCGCTAGTTCAGTTTCACCGACTCTTAGCACGCACGAAGGAAGTTGCTGTATCAGGGTGATCTCGGCTTCAGCCGCTAATCCGAACACGGCAAGCGTGTTGTGACGAGAGCCGTTGTCCCCACCCAGGCAGATGACTCTCGCCTGCTCACCGCTCCTCAGCTCTTTGAGGGGTACGACGCCTTCCGGCAACGGTGGCTCGTCGACCGGCTCGTTGCCGAGCAAACGTTTGAGCCAAGAGACCTTGCGTGGTTTCTCTAGGAACTCGTACTGACAGCCGGGACACCGCACGAAGTTGCACGATCCTCCGAGCGGACACCCATGAGAGCACAGGGTGTCCAGCTTCTCGAACTCGAAGCCGCAGAGAGGACAGTTTAGGTATTCAGCCATAGACCTATGTGGTTCACTGCACCCCCGACAAGGAATGCAAAGGGGAATATGAACGCCGCCATACTCAACGCAACCCGCATTCCATTCTCTTTCGCAATCACCAGGAAATTGGCGAAGCATGGCATGAAGAGAGTTATGGTAACCATAGCCACCAGTATCTGATGCGGACTGAGCACCGAGTTGGCCCCGATAGCAGCATCCAGAATGTAAACCGCACCGAAATCTCGTCTCATGAAGCCCACGAGGAAGGCGTTGGTGATATCTGCAGGAAGCCCCAGCCACCCGGTGACCAAAGGCTGGCCCCAACGAGCGATCACGGTGAGGAGGTTGAACCGGTCGAGTATGAACAGAACGGCCGTACCGACTACGAATATCGGAATCACTTCCCGTAAGTACCAGTTCAGGCGGATGAGTGTTTTCGACATCACGTTCTTGAGCTGCGGTCGGCGCATCGGCGGGACCTCGAGGATGAACTCGCTTGTCTCACCAGGGAACACCTTCGAGGTCAACCATCCCACCGCCAGGATCACAGCCAGCATCAAGCCAACCCAGAACAGCGCCCCAACGGGTGACAGGGTCGCCATCAACGCCAGCAAGACACCCAGTTGAGCAGAGCACGGAATCGCCAATGCCAGCAGCATGGTCGTGATGAGGCGTTCTTTGCGGGTATCGAGGATCCTCGTGGTCATGGTGGCCATCGTGTCGCACCCCAGACCAAGTATCATGGGCAGAATCGCCTTGCCATTCAGACCCATGATCCGAAACACACGATTCACCATGATCGCCATGCGCGAGAAATACCCGGAGTCCTCGAGTATGCTGAACACGAAGAAGAACGTCGTTACAATCGGGAACACGATGGCCAGCGCATAGCTGAGCGCCATCGTGATTGTGCCGTACTCTCCTACCAGGAGATCGTGGATGAACTGAAAGATCTGTTGGGGCAAGGTGAGCTGCACGCCGGACGGGATCTGGTAGGCGGGGACCGTCACGATCTTCTCGGCCTCGGCGATGCCGATCTCATGCACCGGAGACACCGGTATCCCGATCGTGACGGTTACCGCTTCCGTGTCATGAACGTGAGGGAATGGTAAGACAGCATCCGCAACACTAATCGCCAGCGGTCCAACCCGCTGCTTGAAGATGCCGACCTCCAACAGGTCCACCAGGGTCCCAGCCCCGAACAGACCCACGAACCAGAACACGGTCAGCAGGGTCAGGGCGAGAAACGCCAGTCCCTTTACCGGGTGCATCGCCCAGAACCCGAGCCGCACCCTGAAGGAGGGGCTCTTGGGTTGGCTGATAGAATAGGTTTCGGCCAAGATGTCGTTCACTTGCGCCAGCTTGGCTAGATTGCCCCGGTAATCGTCCACCGGCTCTGCTGCCAACCACGAACCGTGGGGCGGCCGCGCGTTCGGGAGTGCTTCTATCAGCTCCCGAGTTCCCTGGTTGCGAGGCGCTACCGTCATGACTACCGGAACTCCCAGGATCTGACTCAACCGCTCTTTATCTA
>JAUVRV010000071.1 GCA_030597435.1 Gemmatimonadales bacterium
ACTTCAGCACGGAGTCGTTACCATGGCGATGTTCTCATCTACCGGCCGCGAGACGGGCGGGAGGCCCAGTCCACGGCCCAACGGTACGGACGACCTCTCAATTCTCGGCCCCGGAGCACGTGTCAAAGGCGAGTTGGACGTCGATGGCGTCATCAAGATCGAGGGTACCGTGGAGGGTACGGTGAGAGCCCGCGGTCAGGTCTTGGTGGTCAAAGGTGGCATGGTCGAGGGAGATATCTTCGGGCGGCAGGTGGTGATCGGAGGTGAAGTACGTGGGGCAGTCTTCGCTGACGAACGGGCGGAGATCCAGGCGACGTCGGTCATCAACGGAGACATCACCACACCGCAGATTACCGTTCTGGAGGGTGGCAGCATCAACGGCAAGATCAACATGGCGAAGCCCAAGGCCGCTGGTCAGAAGCCCACTCCCGTCAGCGAGATGAAGCGTGACGCGGAAAAAGGTCCGGCTCAGATTGGCGCATTGAGGAAGACGGGCTAGTAAGTTAAATACTTACAACACAAGAGTTTACGACTGATTGATGCCGGACCGAATCCGGCGTGGACTCCAGCGGAATCCGCGCCGGATTCCCTTTGCTCAGACCTTCTTGAATACCCGGGCCAGAAATAGAACCAACAGGGACCCAGCAAACGCCATCAGAACCGCACCTAGCAGACCTCCAGCGTGGATTCCCAGGAGTCCGAACAGGAAGCCCCCTGATATTGCACCCAGGCAACCCAAGGCCATATTGCCCCAGAGACCGTAGCCTCGACCTCTTGTGACCTTACCGGCCAACCAACCGGCAGTCAGGCCAATGAGCAGAAACCAGAACAAGTGACCCATCCGTCATCTCCCATAAGCGTTGAGAACTGTGCCCTAGAGACCCTACGGGAATGTCACCGGACAGGTTACACGTTCCAGCCTATGTTTCCACAACCACGCCCTTCCAGAATGCAACATGATCCTTGATGTTCTCAGCCCGTTCCTTGGGCTCTGGGTAGTACCAGGCGGCGGCTTCGTTCACATCGCCGTCCGCAACCACGTCGAAGTAGCTCGCCCGGCCCTTCCAAGGGCAAACAGTCTGGTGGGTCGAGTCCTTCAGTAGCTCACGGTTCACTGAAGCCGGTGGGAAATAGACGTTACCCTCGATCAGCTCATAGGTGTCGCTCTCGGCTATGACGACGCCGTTCCAGGTAGCTCTAGCCACAAGTGCTCCTTCCAGGTCTCTTGGCCCAGGACGGCCCAGACTCCTCATTCCATGCCACTCACCCTCTGAACGCCTCCAGGCCTGTGATTGCCTGCCCTAGAACAAGTGTATGTATGTCGTGGGTTCCCTCATATGTGTAGACGCTCTCCAGGTTCACCATGTGTCGCATTGCCTGGTACTCGGCCAGAATGCCATTGGCTCCCAACAGCCGGCGCGTTTCCCGAGCGCAATCGGTGGCCATGCTCACGTTGTTGCGCTTGGCCAGTGAGACCTGATCCGGCGTCATGGCACCCATATCCTTGAGTCGCCCTAGCTGAAGACACAGCAGCTGCGCCTTGGTGATCTCTGTCACCATATCGGCTAACCGCTGCTGCTGAATCTGGAATCCGCCGATCGGTCGGTTGAACATGATGCGGTTCTTGGCGTACCTCACAGCCTCGTCAAAACACGCCATGGCCGCACCGACCACGCCCCAAGCGATGCCGTATCGGGCTTGCGTCAGACACATGATGGGACTGCGGAGGCCCCGGCTGTCCGGCAGTATCGCGTCCTGCGGTACTCGCACGTCATCCAACACCAGCTCACTGGTGTCGCTAGCCCGGAGCGATAGCTTCCCCGCTTGGTCCTTGGCCGAGAATCCTGGTGTGTCAGTGGGCACCAGGAAGCCTCTAATGGAGCGAGTGTCGTCCAAGTCACCCGTCTTGGCCCAAATGACCGCGAGGTGAGCGGTCGATCCATTGGTGATCCACATCTTGGCTCCGTTCAGGACCCAGGCATCACCATCCTCGCGAGCGGTGGTCATGAGCCCACCCGGATCCGACCCGTAGTCAGGCTCGGTCAAGCCGAAGCATCCTATCACCTCTCCGCTGGCCATTCTCGGTAGCCAATGACGCTTTTGTTCATCGCTCCCGAAAGCATGGATAGGGTACATGACCAGGGCGCCTTGAACTGAGGCAAACGACCGTAGGCCGCTGTCGCCACGCTCGAGTTCTTGCATGATCAGTCCATAACTCACGTTGTCGAGTTCGGCGCAACCGAACTCTGCCGGCAGGGTGGCCCCAAAGAACCCGAGCTGTCCCATCTGTGACACGAGATGCAGGGGGAACTTCCCGTCGAGATAGTGTTGAGCAATGATTGGTAAAACCTCTTCGTCTACCCACCGCCGCACCATGTCCCTCACTGCTCGTTCCTGTTCCGTCAACATCGAGTCGACGTTGTAGAAATCCACGCCTTGGTAAGCCATTTCTTCTCTCGGTTGGGGTTCAGCTGGCTGGACGGAGTCTATCGACAGCCCTGTTTGCTCGTGGAATGACGCCTATCTCCCCTGCTTTTGCTCGAAATGTGGGACCGTGATCCAATGCCGTTCCGTTCTCGGCCTGCCACTGATGGATCATCTCGTGCAGTACAGTATGTCGGACCTCGTCCCACGGATCGCGCTGCAAGTGGCGGCGACTGACGCTTATCTCTATGACCTCATCTGTCCTCGAGTCGACGCTCAGTTCGCCGAGCCGCGTTCGCATGCGATTGGAGATGCGGAATTGAACCGGTGCAAGCTTGCCTTCGAAATGCTCGTCGTTGAACCGGGCGTGCAGTTCACGCAATTCATTCAACAGCTTGCGGTCCTCAGGCCTTTCTCGTGTCCGCCGCTTACGCTGCGGTTTCAGTCGCACGTAGTTCTCAACAGGAAACGATACGACTTCTGCCTCTGATCGCTTGCGGGTGGAATGCCGACGGCCGGGACTGACGAATGCAATGACCGCCCCGAGGGTACGGTCAGATGCGTAGGCGAAACCACGATGAATCCGGAGTCCACTTCTGTCAGTGAAGCTGACCAGCACCCTGCGGTTCTCGTGAACCTTGACCGGCCAGCGAACACCCAGCTGCTCGAGTCGCTCTATCAGGAGAATTGCGTCCGCGGCCCGCGCCTCTCGCTCAGCTCGCTCGCGCCGGGACTCTCGCTTCATGGACCTTGGCTGTGCGGGAGAACGCATGCACGTCGGAGCGTCTGAAGAGACCCCGTTTCCCGTCCCATCGGTACTGTTCGACCTGAATCGACTCCGGATCCCAACATACTCGGTGAAACGCCGACGGCCGGTCGCCGCGGGAGCGCTGCGAGAGGGTACCGACGCAAGAAACCACGACCTTGCCTGCCAGCTGCTGAGCGGACTCCTGGTGATCGTGACCACAGAGGACTAGCTCCGCACCAGAATCCACGATCCGCTGTTGTGCGCGCTTCCACCGTGCTAGTCCCATGCGTCCGGATATCTCGCCCGGCAGAACATTGTGATGAACAACCAACACCCTGAGTTGTGTCGGATCGGCTTGGCCCAATAGCGCGGTCACTCGCTGGATCTCTTTGGCGGGCAGGTGCCCTTTCACGGCGATGTCGCGTGGCTGGAGCGTGAGCGAGCCCCAGGCGAGCCCGTGTGATGTCTGGGCGGCAGCCATGAAGACACCCGGGAGAGATGTACTCGGTGTGAGGTCTGACCCAAAACAGGCTGCATACTTCTGGTACTTTACGGCCGCGCCGAATGGCAGGAACGGTCGCAACCACCACTGCACATCATGGTTACCCGGTATTACCATGACCGGCGCGGTACGCTCCAACTCGCGCACGAACGCCCTCGCCGCCTGGAACTCACCGTGCCTGGCCCTAACCGTCAAGTCACCCGAGACGACGGTCGCAGTCGGCTCCAGATCGGGGAGGAGATCTTCGACAGCCTCGATCAATGAGAGATCTGCCTCACCACCGAAGTGCGTATCCGACAAGTGGACGATGCTTCCGATCACAGACTGCGTTCCTTCACTTCAGCATCTCGCGCAGGACACGGCGGGTCACCAGCCCGGTGAGGACATACCAGGCCAGGATCGACGCTCCACCAACCATGCGCGCAGTGGGCTGGTCAGGCATTCGCAGGAGGATATAGACCGCGAGAGCTATGGTCGTGCTCAAAGCGACGATACGTCCGACCTTGCGTGCCCGTACCTCGATCTCTCGGGTGCAATGTGAGCAGATCTCCCCGAACGGAAGCTCTACCTCCCGCCCACAACGGGGACACTCGTGCTCAATCAAGATGCCCGACAGAGGCCTCTGTGAACTCAGCGGTCCCAACGGTGCCATGTAGATCGGGCGCTTGAAAGTGGTACGCTAGCGTCTCTCTTGGCGCTGCACGGAATCGCCCAACGCTTGATCACGGTAGTCCCGGGACCAGGGTCTTCAATGCGTTCCACGTGGCCGTCCAGGCATCGGGGCCGACACCCTCGGCAACGGTACGCCACACAGGTCGTCCCAACCGAACGTCCACCAACACCATCGTGAGTTCCGCGCGCCCTTGGCCATCGGACTCCGCAAAAAAGATCAAGCTGGCCGGCACCAGGGCCCACTGCTCACCCACCACACCAGTGAGGCTGCGCATCTGTATGCGTAGCGGATCTGGCACCCGCTCGAACTCGCTGCGCAGCAACGATGTGCCCATCTTATCCGGATTAGCCAGCATGTTGGGCGCCTGTCTATGCACCCGTCGCAGCTCCGCCGGTAGAACCCAGTCGGCCTCCGGCGCCCGTTCGGTAAGAAAAACGGCTATGAGGCTGTCAGCTCGGCGGAGCGCCTCTTGTCGCGACTGCACTTGCTCACCCCACCCGGCCTGCCGAAGCGTCTCTTCAGTCACTAAGAAGGTGAGGGGATAAACTGCTACCGGCTGCCCGGCTATCGCCGTCGTCGGAAGCGGAAGCGATTCAGACTGCCTTTCTTCCTGCCCATCTTCAGGCTCGGGCTCGTTGGCGGGCTGATTCCCACCGCAACCAAGCAGGCAGACCCAGCACGATGCCAGCAGGGTCCCTTTCAGGCGTTCTTCCACTTGGGCTCCCGTTTCTCCAAGAAACTGTTCACACCCTCCTCGAAATCTTCGAGCTGTGTCAGCTTGGCGAGATACACGTTCTCGGCCTTGAACAGCGCTGCTTCGTAGCCCGCATAGTAGGACTCGATCTGGGCCTGCTTGGCGAGATTCAAGACCGGTCCCGATTTGCTCGTAAGCTTCCCGACGAACTCGCTCACGCCGGCATCGAACTCGGTGTGCTTGAAAACGCGATTGAGGAGGCCGAATCGTTCGAGGTCGCTAACTAGTATCTCTTCACCTGTGAGGATCCACTCCATCGCCTTGCGCCTCGGGCCTGCTCTGGGAAGCACCACACAGGCAAGTGGCGGGAACGTGCCGGCCGTGATTTCCGGCAGTGCGAAGCGAGCCGAGTCCGAGGCAACTATCAAATTGCACATTAGTGCAAGCTCAAAGCCTCCGCCGAACGCGATACCGTCGACGGCTCCAACAGCAATTATGTCGAGCAATCGCATGGTTTCGAATACGCGGTGGAACACATGTAGGGCCCGTGAGCGCCTCTCCGCCGTGTAATCGTTGACATCGACTCCCGCACTGAACGCACGCCCATTACCGCGGATCAACAGGACCTTCAGCTCAGGGTGGTCTCGCAGGCCGAGTAGCGCTGTGTTCATCTCCTCGAGCATCGCGATATGCATGATGTTGAGCGGTGGGCGGTTTAGACTGAGCGTAGCGATCCCATCGTCAATTGCCACTTCTATGAACTCGTACTTCAATACATGCTCCCCTTTTCCAGCTGTGATGACGTTATGGATGGAACGAGCAATTCTTTCCCCCGTGGACTACCACTCGGCACGGTGTGGAACTAGGCGAGGGTTACCCCTCCGTCAATTAAGATAACCTGACCCGTGATGTGACGGGCCTCATCGGAGCAGAGAAAAATCACCAGAGGGGCAATGTCTTCTGGCTCGGCGATCCGGCCCAACACCGACCGTTGTCTTGCGTCCTCGAGCAGTTGTGGGGGTAATGCTCCAACCAGTTCCGTACGAATGAAACCAGGAGCGACTGCGTTCACGTTGATTTGGTAGGGGCCCAGTTCCACCGCCGCCGATTTGGTGAGTCCTACGACGGCGGCCTTGCTGGTTGCGTAGTTGGCCACGCCGAATCCGGGCCGATACACCTGCTGAGAGGCGATATTCACCACTTTACCGTAGTGCTGTTCCCGAAATCTGGGTGCCACGGCCCTGATGCAGTTGAAGCAACCGGTCACGTTGGTCTCCATGACATCCCGCCAAGCTCGCTCTGACAGCCGCCAAAGAGCGCCATCGTCGTGGATTCCCGCGTTGTTTACCAGGTAATGCAGTCCACCAAGGGCGTCTTGCGCCCGGCCAACGAAGCTCTCCACCCGTTCCCGATCACGAACGTCGCAATACTCGCTGTAGACCTCTACACCGTACCCACGTATGGTGGTCTCAGTGAGTAGAGCTTGCGCAGAAATGTCTCGGCCCCGGAGTTCTATGTAGTTGAAGGCCACATTGACACCGCGACGCGCAAACTCCAGGGCAATCGCGCGTCCCAGCCCAGACGCGCCTCCGGTTATTAGCGCCGAGTTTCCCCGCATTTCACCAGTGGGGATCCGCTGTCCCTCGGGTTGTTCCGCGAGCATGGATCCCGAGTGGCGTTCCCGGCGGGGACTGAATTCGGCCGGATCAGGGGGAGTGTATGAAATCGCTCATTCCTCTACCATGGGGAAACCCGAACGTACGCGTGTATTGGCCCGGGTGCAAGGAGTCCACGTGCTCACTCTAGCTGCCGGCTTCTGAACCGCCGGCGTTTTCTCGAGATCTCCACAGCCTTCGCAAGGCAGCCACGGCTTCGAACACCAGCCACAACTCGAGCACGAATATCACGCCACCCACGAAGAACAACAGCACCTGACTATCCGACACGTACCGAATCAGGTTTTCGACCATGGCCCAAGTGGTCATGAACATCAGGAAGATCATCGGAATCACTGTGGGCCAGATTGCACGACCCAGTCGTAGCAGGAACAACGTGATCACCAGCAGGCTCAGCCCCGCCGTGAGCTGGTTTGTGGTCCCGAATAGAGGCCATAGTCGCATTCCGCCCGCCCCACGATCGATCCCCAGTGCGAGAACGGCACAGCTCGCTACCGCAATAGATGTTGCGATCCATCTGTTCTGGACGATCTTGACGCGGTACTGTGCTCCCAACTCAGAGATGATGTAGCGCTGTAATCGCATCCCCGTGTCCATGGTTGTGGCAGCAAAGCTGATGACCACCACCGCAGCGAATATCACAGCCACGTTGTGCGGCAAGCCAACTCCTTCAGCTATGACACCGACACCATTCACAAAAGCGGTGGTCGCTCCCGTCGAGGCACTGGCCCAAGTGCCATAGTGCTGGTGCCAGCCGTCAGCGCCTACGAACACTGCGAAGCCCGCCGTGGTCGCGAGGATCGATATTACGGCGAGGGTTCCCTCTCCAATCATGCCTCCATAGCCGACATACCGAGCATCGGTTTCCTTGTTCAGTTGCTTGGAGGATGTCCCTGACGCCACCAAGCCGTGGAACCCACTGATCGCACCGCAGGCAATGGTGATGAACAACAGCGGGAACCAATTCGGGGCATCCTCCGGCAGATCACGATTGATCGCAGGTGCAATCACTTCCGGGTTGGTGATGATTATGCCCAAGGAGATGATGCCCAAGGCTACGAACAGTTGATGACTGTTGATGTAGTCGCGCGGCTGGAGAAGCAGCCACACGGGAAGCACACTGGCAAAGAACGCATATACCAACAGGATCATGATCCACCCGGCTCTGACACCATCGGTGTGTGCTGCGGTTGCCGCGACGGCGGCATCTCCTTGGGCGGCAGACAATTGAGCTTCACTGGGCGTGAAGTTGAAGAAGTCAGGCAACTCGAATGGCATATATTGTCCCAGCCAGATCAACGCATAGATCAGGATCAAAGCACCGATCGACGGCCACAACAGGCCAATCCGAGCCCTGTAGATGAGTATCCCCACCACTAGTGCGATGGCCAAGGTTCCCCACACCGGTAGCACGGCACCCGGACTGCCAATGAAACGGTTGGCAATCACTACCGCGAATACGGCGTTCACCAGAAGCAGCAAGAAGAAGATGATCAGCAAGAACAGGACTCGTGCGCGGCTACCTATGAGTGACTCGGCAAGTGTACCAATCGAGTTGGCCTTATGTCGGGTCGAGATCCAAAGGGTCCCGAGGTCATGCACAGCGCCGGCGAAGATCGTTCCCAGCACAACCCAGAGAAACGCCGGTAGCCAACCCCAAATCACCGCGATCGCGGGACCCACAATCGGTGCTGCCCCGGCGACTGACGTGAAGTGATGACCGAACAGCACATGCTTGTTGGTGGGAACGAAGTCGACCCCATCTTCAAACTCGTGCGCTGGTGTCTTGAAGTCAGGATCGAGTCGGTAGATCCGTTGGGCGAGGAACTTGGAGTAGATACGATATCCGGTAAGAAAAGCAGCAAAACCCACGACGAGCAGTACGATCGAACTCACTGGCCATTCTCCTCCCAATGAAGTGGACCTACGTCTGTTCGGAGTACTGCGATCAACCTCTAGTTGTACTACCGTATTTGGCTGCGCTCAAGCGACGTAAGGCATCCACGCCAACAATGTCCCGATCCGACAGAGGCACCAGGTAGATGGGATGGTCCCCAAAAACCTGCGCGATGCGCTTGAGATACTCCACCTCTCGTTCCCTCCGACGATCCAGGAAGGCCCCGTCAGCCTCATCTGGAATGACTCGGTTAACCAAGATAGGTCCGACCGGAATCCCGTACTTCACCAGCGCGGACACGGCCTTCTCTGTCTCCAGAACTGGCAGTCTCTCGGGGGTCACAACGAACGAGAACACTGTCTTGCCAGCATCAGTCAGACTCGCACGGGCGCGGCGAAACCGAGCTTGACGTTCTTCCAGGGCACGGATAACAGGATCATCGCCCGATGAGCTGTCTCCAGCGGCGGCTCCGGCGACATTGCGCCACATGCGGGATAGTGCGTTCACCTTCTTACGGCGCTTTATCAGTCCACTGATCCAAGTGTTCATGAGTTCCGGGAGGGACAGCAGTCGCAGGGTCTGACCGGTTGGTGCCGTATCGAATACGAGACGGTCGAACTCACCGGCGGATCCCTCGATGATCCGTGCGAATCGCTCGAACAGGGCAGCTTCCTGTGAACCGGGCGAGATGCGCGCAATGTCGATTTGCCGCTCGACCTCCTCGACCAGTCGTGGTGCAGTGACTTCTGCGATACGCTGTTTCACGCCGTCGATATACGCTTCCGCTTCCCGCTCTGGATCGATCTCCATGGCCCAGCAGTTGTCGAGCACGCGTCGCGGCTCGGGACCGAGATCAGCCTCGAGTATGTCGCTAGTGGAGTGGGCGGGATCGGTAGAAACCAACAGAGTCTTGCATGTTTGCTCAGCACTCTGGATGGCGAATGCGGTGGCAATGGTTGTCTTGCCCACCCCTCCCTTGCCACCGAAAAAGACGATCTCCTTGTCCAG
>JAUVRV010000156.1 GCA_030597435.1 Gemmatimonadales bacterium
TCACCACTCCGTCAGTTCGAGCAGCCAACTCCTTGAGTTCACTCAGATGCGTCGTCGCAATGGTCGTGCAACGCCGGTCGTTGAGTGATAGTAACGTTGCACCCGCAAGCGCGGCGCCTTCGATCGGGTCCGTCCCTCCACCCAGCTCGTCGAGCAACACCAATGACCCGCCGTCGGCCTCGGTGAGAACCTCCTTGAGCGCCGCCATGTGCGCACTGAACGTCGACAGACTGGCTGCAATGGACTGGTGATCACCGATATCGACGAAGATCGAGCGGTACACCGGAAGCGTTGTCCCCTTGGCAACCGGTGGGATGATGCCACTCTGTGCCAGCGCCGCAATCAATCCCACCGTACTCAGCATGACCGTATTGCCACCGGCGTTGGGACCGCTGATTAGTAGGGTAGACTCGGTTTCCGACAACGCGAGATCGAATGGGACAGCGGTGTCCGCCTCGCCGAGTAGTAGGGGGTGCCGGGCTCTGACGATAGACAGCGGCTGTTCTTCCTCATTCATCCTCGGTCCAACACCGTCCACCTCTATCGCATAGCGTGCTCGGGCATACGCGTCGTCAACCCTAGCGCACATGTTCAAGCCGTCAGACAGTGAATCGACGTGCGGTCGGAGCCGCCCGGTGAGATCGCGCAGCACGGCGAGTACGGCGCGTGCCTCCTCGGATTCCCATGCGTTGAGTTCGTTGCCAAGTTCAACCGCTGCGGGTGGCTCAACGAAGAGTGTCGCACCTGACGATGATTCCCCGTGCACAATGCCCTTGACTCGATCGCGGTCGTCGCGGCGCACCGGGATCACGTAACGCCCGCCCCTGAGGGTTACCTCGGCCCGTTGGCCACTACCGAGTGACGCCTGTTGTTTCTCCAGTAACCGGATCAGACGGGCACGCGTCTCTCTCAGCTTGCGTCTCGCCTGCGCCAGTTCCTTCGAGGCATCGTCCTTGACCGACCCGTCGGGATTGAGCGCCCGGTCTATCGCTCGAGCGATCTCCTTGGGTGGGATCTCAGTAGCAATAGAAGCCAAGAGGGGTGCTTCATCTCCCATGCGCTCTAGCCCCTGAAAGACGGCGCGCATGGCTTCGAGGGCGGAGCGCACCGCGTTCAGCTCTAGCGGCTCCAACACATCACCGGGAATGCTGAGCCGTTCGATGACCGATCGAATGTCGGGGCATGCCTCAGGTCGAAATGGATCGCCGGAGTCCAGTAACTGCTGGAACTCGCTGGCGGTGGCAAGCTCGGTCGTGATCCACTCGCAGTCCCCCGAAGGCAGACGGAACCGCACAGATTCGGCCCCCAGCTCGCCCGCGGCGAAGCCGGCCACGATGTCAAGTGTGGCAGCGAACTCGAGGGCTTCGAGCGTCTGGGCGGTAGCCACCGCCGGAATTGAGGAAGGGGTGCCGGCGACTCCTGCCGCCAACACCCCCCACTGCTTATCTGCCGGGTTCTCGCCGGTCATGTGCCGCAGGTAACGACACCCGCGCCGGGCCATGCCCGACACGCGCAGCGTCTGCCAATTCTCAGAACCGCCTTAAGTTGGAACACTTCGATGCGGACTGCTGGAAAGCGAAATTGCCGTAATCACTCCAAAAGGGCCAACGCTCTACCGTGGCGGACGACGCCGCTTGCGCTTGGCTTGGTTGAGCTTGCGCTTGCGTCGCTCGCTCGGCTTCTCGTAATGACGATGTTTGCGAAGATCTGACAGAATCCCGGCCTTCTCACACTTCTTCTTGAAACGCCTCAGCGCACGTTCGAAACTCTCGTCCTCGTAGATGACTACCTCAGCCATAAACCCCCGACTCGCGGGCCGTACTATTCCCCAAGTTGCGTAGACCTGGAAAATTCGACGCCCTCGGCTCGAATCTCAAGGAGCCTAGCCTGGCGGCCACCGCATCACCCTACCACCCAGGACATGGGCGTGGATATGGAACACCGTCTGCCCGGCCTCCGAGTTGGTATTCAGCACAACCCGGTACCCCCGCTCGGTCAGGCCCTCGTCGGCCGCAATGCCCTTGGCGAACAGCAGCAGGCTTCCCAGCAGATCTGCATCGGAGGCCTCGTTGAGTGACGCGATGTGGCTGCGAGGAATCACGAGGACATGGGTGGGCGCCTGTGGATCGATGTCGCGGAACGCCACGAATCGGTCGTCCGCGGCTACGACTGTAGCCGGAATGTCACCCGCCGCGATCTTACAGAAAAGGCATTCGCTCATGGTCTAAGACCCAAAGGCTTCCCTCATCTTGTTCCAGATGCGGCGACCCAATGTATCCTCCAACGGGGGGTCACCCTCCAGCTCGGAAAGTCGCTCGAACAGTTCCTTCAGTTCCGGTTCCAGCGTAGTCGGGGTCCAGACTTGCACCCGCACGAACAGCGATCCGCGCCGGCCATCGTTCACGTTGGGCAATCCACGGCTGTGTAAGGTGAGCACCGTTCCCGACTGGGCGCCGGCTGGCAGCTCGATGGTCTCGTCACCGTATGGTGTGGGAATCACGAACTCCGAGCCGAGTGCGGCCTGGCTAAACGCCACGGGAAGATCATAAACCAAGTCGTCGCCGCGCCGCTCGAACCGCTCATCCTCTGCCACGTCCAACTCGACCAGCAAGTCCCCCGCGGGACCATTGCGCGGTCCTGCGGCACCCTTGCCCCGCAGCGTGAGATAGTTCTCGTGCGAGACACCGGGCGGCACCTCGATAGCGACAACCGAATCCGTCCGCACGCGTCCGTCACCGCGGCACTCAACACACGGGTCGGTCACAACCGTGCCCTCACCGTTACATGTGGGGCAAGCCGCCACCGATACCAACTGGCCGAAGAGTGACTGTTGGGCGTGTCGCACCTCACCGGCGCCGCCACACGTGGTGCAGGGACCCGGAGCAGCGCCGGCCTCGGCTCCAGTTCCGTCACACGCCTTGCACCGGTGCAACGTCTTCAGTTTGATCTTGCGATTGGTCCCCCGCGCCACGTCCTCGATGCTGAGCTTGAGGGTGACACGGATATCCTGACCCCGACGTTGGCTGCGACGGGTCCGCTGGCCACCCCCGAAGAAGGCATCGAAGCCACCCATGCCCCCGAAGTCCCGCATGAACATGCTGAGGGCTTCGGACAGATCGAAGGGGTGGAAGCCATATCCACCGCCACCACCCTTGAGACCCGCCATGCCGAACCGATCATAGCTCGATCGCTTTTGCGGGTCGTGTAGCACGTCGTATGCTTCACTCGCCTCTTTGAAGTGCTCCTCGGCCACCTTGTCACCGTCGTTGCGATCGGGGTGATACTTCATCGCAAGCTTCCGGTACGCCTTCTTGATCTCGTCGGTGGAGGAGTCGCGGGAAACGCCGAGGACTTCGTAGAAATCACGTGTCATGCAGCCAGACCTAACAGGAGTCGGTAGGCACCAGGTTATTCATCAGGCGACTGGTATGCTCCACCAACGAGACAACCTTGCGGTACGGCATTCTGGTCGGCCCCATGACCCCAATGACACCGGAAAGCGAGCCCGATTGGTAGGTGGAAGTGACGATTGTAAACGCGCTCAGCATGGGATCGAGGTTCTCACCACCGATGGTCACCGTTATGCCCGGCTCACTGCGTTGCTGCAGCGCCTGGCGCAAGAGGTCACGCTGTTCGGTTAACTCCAGCAGCGTACGCATCTGGGTGTTGGAACTGAACTCGGGCTGCTCGGCCAACATCTGAGCACTCGAGAGCATGACCGGACTCTCTTCTCTGTCCGAGCCTTGAAAGATGCTGTCGGCCTCTTCGACAAACACGTTGAGCAGCTCATCGCCGCTGGTACCGAGCCGGGTCTCACGGAGTCGCTCTCTCAGCGTGGCTCGCACCTCGCGCAGCGTCAGGCCGGACAGGCGCTCGTTCAAAACGGTCGCGAGCTTGTCCAACGACTCCAGTGGCAGGCCACTGTTCACCTCCACGAATATGGTTCTCGCGGCTCCACCCGAGAGGATCAGCACCAGCAGAATCCGGTCGCTCGCCACATCCATCAACTGCAGCCGTTCCAGCACCGCGTTGTCAAACGAGGGCGCCACCGCGACACCCAGTTCCTGGGTAAGGATGCCCAGCACCTGAGCTGCTTTCTGGAGCAGGCTCTCGATACCGGTGGTCTCGGCGAGGTCCCTCAATAGGCGATCCTGCTCACGCGCCGTTGGATCGGAGTAGGCCATCAGTCGATCGACGTACACTCGGTAGGCACGGTCGGTCGGCATCCGGCCCGCCGAGGTGTGTGGATGATACAGGTATCCCCTGTCCTCGAGATCGCTCATCGTATTGCGGATGGTGGCTGCCGACACACCGAGCTTGTACTTCTTGGCGATCGTCCGCGACCCGGCCGGTTCGGCCGTTTCCACATAGCTCACGATGACAGCCTCGAGGACCCGCCGCTCGCGGTCAGTCAGATCATCGCGCATGGTGTTCCAAGTCATAGGCTGACAAGAATTTAGCCACCTTGGGCCGAGGTGGTCAACCCAGCAGTCAACTCGTCCAGCCGTAACCAACCTTCCGGGGTGAGACGGAAGCTCAGGATTTCAGATTTGCGATTTGCGATTTGCGATTTGCGATTTTCCACCGCCCCCATCCAACCGTGCCGGATCGCCTTGGTAACAACGGCTTGGTTCAAGTGGTGCAATTCCTCTTCCCCGAGGCCGTCGGAGGTTCTGAGCGCCAGGTAGACACGTTCGAGGCGTTGCTGCTCTTCCGTCAGTGTTTCCCGCCCTTCGGTGGGATCCTTGCGCGTACTCACCAGTCTCTGGTACGCGGCCCAGGGGGACACGTTCCAGCTACGGGTGTGCCCGTCGAAGCGGTGGGCCGCGGGACCGAGCCCGGCGTAGGGGCGGCCGGTCCAGTGGGCGCTGTTATGGATCGCGCGGTGGCCTGGCTTGGCATAGTTGGAGATCTCGGAGTGCTCGTACCCGGCTGCAGTCAGAATCTCGTGTGCAACGAGGAACTCCTCCGCGTAACGCCCGTCCGGAGTCGGCGACGCGGCCCCGCGGGAGATCCAACGAGCCAACGGGGTGCGCGGCTCAACGGTGAGGCCGTACACGGACAGGTGATCCGGCTCCAGCTCGAGTGCACGGTCCAGATCATCACGGAAAACGTGATTCAGCTCCGGTGGCAGGGCGAAGATCAGGTCCAGGGAGACCGAGGTTACCCCAGAATCGCGCAGGTTGGCGCAGGCTGCCACAGATTGCTCGACGCTGTGGGTGCGGTGCATCCAGACGAGGACGGCCGGGTCGAACGACTGGACACCCAGTGAGACCCTGTTGATACCCGAGTCAACCCAAATTCTTGTCGCACTTGGAGTTGCGTCGTCGGGGTTGGCGTCGAGAGTTACCTCGGGGAGCGGACCACCGGGGAAGGGGGAACGGGGAACAGGGAACGGGAGAGCATCCGAATCAACCTCGTCCGTCCTGGACCGTTCCTCGCCAACCCGCCTTCGACTCAAGAAGTACTGAACGAGATTCGCCACGTGCTCCGGAGGAAGCAGCGACGGTGTTCCTCCTCCCAGATATAGTGTCTCCAGCAGGTCATCGTCCCATTCGCCCCGTTTCAACCGCAGTTCGTGCTCGTTCTTGATCGCGCCGATGAAGCTCTGCGGCTGCAGGTGTTTCCGGACGGCGATGGAGAAATCGCAGTAGGAGCAGCGCCTGCGGCAGAACGGAATATGGATGTACGTGTGGCGCATCGGTCGTCTGGTCGGTTCTGGACCTCCTGCTAATTATGTGCCGGGAGGAGGGAACGGAGAAGAGATTAGGAGGGGAAGGAGGGGAAGGAGGGGAAGAGAATCACCCTTCCCCGTTCCCCCTTCACCGTTCCCCGGCAACCGAGGTCCGGAAGATCTTGCCCGGCTCCTGACTCACCAACCCGCGTATCTCGAGTGATGTCAGCACCGCGAGTGCGTCGGAGGTGTGTTTGCCGAAGCGATGCGCGACGTCGTCGACCTGGTCTATACCGAGGCCGAGTATGTCGAGGATCTGACGCTCTTCGGCAGTGAGGTCGGTGGGCAGCGCGACCGCCGGGGCTGCTTCATAGGTCTGGCCGTACTCCTCGAGCACATCGCGCAATCCCAGGGCCGGTTTGGCACCATGCTGGATAAGCCGGTTGCAGCCGAGCGAAATCGGGCTGGTGATCGGCCCCGGAACGGCCAACACGTCCTTACCCTGAGCGAGCGCACAGTCTGCCGTGATCAGCGCACCGGATCTTCCTCTCGCCTCCACCACAATCGTCACCTTGGCCAGGCCGCTGATGAGGCGGTTGCGGCGCGGGAAGCTACCGGCGTTGGGTCGTTCGCCAGGTGGGAACTCGGTCAGCAGACAGCCGTCACTGGCGACGCGCTGGTAGAGGGCCTCGTTTGCCGCAGGGTATACCACACCCAGGCCGTAGGTTAGCCGCGCACCATAGGGAAACAGTGGCACCAGGGCGCCCATTCCCGGGTACTCCGACGGGGGCACCACCGGCATCGAGCGGCGCCGCGTGCGCGATGCGACCCAGACCACGCGCCAGCCCGCTCACGACCACCAGGCCCGCTCGCGCCAGCCCGCCAGCGAAGAGCCGACACGCGGCA
>JAUVRV010000403.1 GCA_030597435.1 Gemmatimonadales bacterium
CGACATTGGTGGGTGATGCTATGCAGAAACCGGCTATTGCCGGATTCGTCTCACACAGACTCACCAAACGGTCCGGATCGGCAACTGGGAGTGGTCGTAGCAGGATGGAGTTGACCACGCTGAAGATCGCGGTGTTGGCCCCAATGCCCAGGGAAAGAGTGATCACGGCGACCGCGGTGAAACCAGGTGCCCTGATCAGAGTCCGCAGGGCATAGCGCATGTCGCGCGCGAGATCGCCCAGCGGCTCTCGTACCCCGGATTGCGCGGGTGCTACGAGGCCGATTCGATGGTTCTTCCAGCGTTCGCGCAGGAACCGCACAGAGAAGCTCATCGCCTGCCGCCAGTACCACAGTCTCGCACCCACCACACCCACCTCGGCAACCTTGGCCCCAAAGACTTCCGCCAGATCCCCGAGTATCCAATCGAGTTCACGCCGCGGAAGGCTGCTTGACATGAGCCATGTCGCTACCCGTGGTGGCCTCATCTCTCCCCCAGAACGGGCTCCAAGTCTTGCCACATGCTCAAGAGCGCGACACGGCTGTCCTTGAGTAGCTCGACCCCCTCGGGCTCCACCCGGAAATACCGCTTGGCCCGACCGCCCCTTTCAGGCGTCGGGTCGGCCATTCTCGACGACACCAGGCCCTTGCTCTCGAGCCTTCTGAGCGCGATGTAGACCGCGGCGCGGGAGACCGATCTACTCGTTCGTTGCTCGATCTCCTCGACTACTGGAACGCCGTAGACGTCCGCTCCCAGCCTCAGGATTGCCAGCATTACCAGCTGTTCGAACTCCCCCAACGATTCGCGTCGCATGGGCCGCCCTCCGATATATTGCTAACGTTGCTAACAATATATGACGAAGAACACCCCCGGCAAGTTTCGCTGGAGGTGGTTCTAGGTCTTCAGGAAGTGCATTCTGGCCGGGAATCAGAGGCAGGTTGGTTCACCTTGCGGGATCTCCGGTGGGGTCAAGAGGATCTAGTTGCTACGCTCGCCCACGAGGCGGGCGATACGACCCCGCACGTCCGTCACAAGCGGCTGCAGTTCGGGATCGGCGCTGCTCCACAAGTCCAGGAACCGACTATAGTAGTCGACGGCCCTCGCCACATCTCGGTCTTCATACGACTCACCAAGCCGAATGAGCGCCCCCGGAAGCTCCAGGTAGTCCGTGAGATACCGATCGTCATCGGTTTCCGTCACATATCGCTCGAGCAGGACCGCCGCCGAATCGGTATTCCCCATAGCCGCAAGCGCCTGCGCCCGGCCCGGGAGTGTGCACACACGACACTCGAACTTGTCAGCGCGTTCGAAACTCGCGATGGCCTCCTGCCAATCCTCTTCGGCAAGCGCGATGTATCCTGACGCCCAATCCAACTCGAGCTGTTCCATCGGGCCAAAATGGATTGGGTCCCACTCGCGGAACGCCGCGAGCATTTGTCGCGCTCGGTTTGCATCGCCGGCACGGGCGTACAGTTCGGCGAGTGCAGGATACGGACGATCGAGCGGGTCGAGGCTGTCGAGCGGGAAGAGCGCGAGCGTACGCCCGATCCGGGCCAGCGCGCCGTCCGGATCGCCGAGAATCACGACATCCGTCAACGCCACCGCCACGACGTTCCCCAAATGCTCCGGCACTTGGTTCCCCTCCAAGGCACGCATCTCTTCGGCTTGGAGCAGGAGATCCCACTCACTCGGACGCCCCTGTGTCGTTGCCAGGGTCCCGCGGATGCTCGTCAACAGCGTGGCCCGTGACGGATCCACATACCGTTCCCAGCGATCGACCGCCGCCATCGCCGAGTCCAACGCAAACGTAACCATCCCGATGTTGAGGTCATTGATCTCCGGGGTGGGAACGTCGGGGATGGTCTCACGGAACGCCCTATTGAACGCGCGTGCGCTGTCGATCAACCCGAGGTCGAGCAGTGTGGCGACGATATTGTACCCGGTGACCAGTGCCGGTTCGGCCGCGTACGCTCGCTCGTAAAATTCCATGGCACGATCGGGCTGACGGTTGATGCGGTAGATCTCCCCGATGTTGTTGAGCAGGGACGCGCGGTGCGGTTGGAGTTCGAGCAATTCGTTGTAGGCAAGCATCGCATCGTCAAATTCCCGACGTTGGAGGTAGTACCCACCGGTCGTCCACAGACGCTCCATCTCTGGCAAACGGTCGCGATACTTGAACGCGTTCTCCCTCGATCTTGCCGCCAACGACCGGTCGATACCGAAGTTGTCCAGTATGACGGCCAGTCCGCGGTGCGCGGCAGCGAACGCCGAGTCGTAGGCAATCGCCTCCTGAAAGAGCGCGACGGCCCGGGTCACTTCGAGCGCGTCCATCGCGCGTGAAGCCTGCGAGAACTTGCGTAGGGCAGGCAGGGAGGACGTCGTGACCTGTGCGAGGGCGGGGGTCGGCCGGATCGATCTCAGCGATTCGCCGATCCGTTCCCGCAGATGGTTCGAGAGTCGTTCAACCGCGTCGACGATCTCGGTGGAGTCCTTCGCGGTCTCGCGCACGGGCACGAGGACATCCCCCGACTGGGCGGCTATGAACTGCGCGGACAGCACATACGACCCACCGAGCGCATTGATCTCTCCGACGACGACCGCCTTGATCCCCTCCCGCAACGCGACCTCGCGCGCAACGTCCACGGTGAGAACATCCGGAACCTCACGATCCATCCGCCCAAACGCGTTCTCCAGCTGTGATGATTGTACGAGAGCCACGCTGCGCGACTGGCTGAGGTCAACGCGGAACGCTTCGGTGACCGCGTACGCGAGCGTGCTGTCGCCGGTACGGTCGACGAAATCCGCCAGAATGATCTGTTCTTGATCTTCGACGACACCGCTGGCCATGAGCGTTCCCACGGGTCCAATGCCCATGGTTCGCATGACGGTGTACCCCGCCGCCACGGTGGCCAGAGCGCCAAAGGCCGCAAGGCCACCCACAATCGCGCGGCGGCGTGTCAACCATCCCATGAGTCCCGAACTTGGCGCATCCACTCGTTCTGCGTGCGCCGAGACCAACATGATTGGGAGACCGATAACGGTCAGCACCACGGCAGCTGAAATCACCCACGTCGGAAGCCCGAGTAGCATCACGATGCCATAGGCAACG
>JAUVRV010000165.1 GCA_030597435.1 Gemmatimonadales bacterium
AACCGGAGGTGCGTGACAGCAGGATCTACGGCCGCGGCGTATCCGACGACAAAGGACCCTCATCGATCGCCTTGGAGACGATTGCGGCCTTTCTCCGCATCGAAGGTGGCTTGCCGTTCAATGTGAAAGTTCTTCTCGAAGGTGAAGAGGAGACCGGAAGCCCGAGTCTCGGTGCAATCCTCAGCAAGCATCGCGACCTACTTGCGGTCGACGCGGTGATCTCTGCCGACGGCGCGCGTTGGCGGCCGGATTTAGTGACAGTGAACATCAGTTCGCGTGGCAACGCGGGGTTCGAGTTCACGGTGAGAACGGCGGCCAAGGATCTCCACTCGGGCCGGTATGGCGGTGTTGTTGCCAACGCACTCCACGTGATGGCAGAGTTGGTCGCCGTGCTGCACGCACCCGATGGTTCGGTTGCGGTGCCGGGTTTCTATGAGGGCGCCAGCGACATTAGCGCAACCGAACGCGAAGCCCTTGCTAGCATCCCGTTCGACGAAGAGTCTCTATTCGCCGCGATCGGTGGAAAGCCTGTGGGTGAACCGGGGCACACGACATTGGAGCGGCTCTGGTCGCGTCCCTGTCTCGACGTGAACGGCATGTGGGGTGGCTACACCGGCCCCGGCGGCAAGACCGTCATTCCCCATGAAGCGCATGCCAAGGTGACGGTGCGGTTGGTGCCGGGCCAGGATCCGGACCGGATATCCCAATCGGTGAAGGACTTTCTCGCCAGCAAATGTCCTGACGGCTGCGAAATACACTTCGCTGCCGATCGCGGTCAGTCGGCGGCTTACGAAGTGCCGGTGGACCATCCGTTGTTGCGCGCGGTCGAGGCTGCGTTGACGCAAGTCCATGGCTTGGTACCCCTCAGGGTACGTGTTGGCGGAACGTTACCGATGTCGGATATCGTGCACCGTGAGCTTGGTGTCGACACCGTGATGTTTTCGTTCTCTATTGCCGACGAAGACTTTCACGCACCAAACGAGTTTTTCCGGCTATCCTCGATCGATGATGGGTTGCGAGCCTGGACTGCGTTGTTCAGGCTCCTAGGGGAAACTAACGCTGGAGACTTTGCCAGCTGTCGTCATCGGTGACAAACGGATCGGTAGATTTGCGATTGCAGATGTGCAATTTGTGATTTTCAATTTGACTCGACCGGGGCGCGTGATCGATGTTTGACGCAAAACAGTTCTCGAATGAGGTGCAGCCATGTTGTTCATCAGGCGATTGATCCAAGTCCAATTCATGGTTCTCGTGGCTGTCATCACCGCCGCGGGTCAGTTGGCTGCTCAGGTTCCAACATCCGCCGTGGACAGTGTATTCGCGGCGTTCAACGGAACGCAGAATCCTGGCTGTGCCGTTGCAGTGAGTGAGGGGGGAGTGGCTCTCTTGTCGCGCGCGTACGGTATGGCGGATCTCGAGCATAACATCACGAACACAACTGAGACAGTTTTCGAACCGGGTTCGGTTTCCAAGCAGTTTACAGCCGCTGCGACTATCCTCCTGGCCCTAGACGGGAAGCTTTCGCTAGACGACGATATCCGGAAGTACATCCCCGAGCTACCCGACTACAGTGACACCATCACGATCCGATATCTCCTCAATCACACGAGTGGCCTGAGAGACTGGGGGACGGTTGCCGGGGTTGGCGGATGGCCTCGCACCACGCGAGTGCACACACATGTTCATGTGCTCGACATCGCCTCGCGCCAGCTGTTACTCAACTACCCTCCAAGCGAGTACTACTCCTACACCAACACCGGCTACAACCTCCAAGCCATCTTGGTGGAGCGAGTGAGCGGAATGCCATTCGCGGATTTCTCGCGGCAGCGGATCTTCGAGCCGCTCGGCATGACCAAGACCGAATGGCGCGACGACTTCACTCGAGTCGTCAAAGACAGGGCGATCGCCTACAGCCCGAACGGCGAGGGCGGCTATCGTATGAACATGCCGTTCGAGAACGTCCACGGAAACGGGGGCCTGCTCACAACGGTGGGTGACCTGCTCCGGTTCACGCATAACCTCGAAACGGGAGAGCTGGGCGGGCCCGACTTCCTGCGGGAGATGCATACGCAGGGGGTTCTCAATTCCGGCCGCACCATCCCGTACGCCAGCGGCCTTTTCGTGGGCGAATACAAGGGTGTTCGTGAAGTACAGCATTCCGGAGGCACCGCGGGTTACCGCGGCTACCTCGCGCGTTTCCCGGACCAGGGAGTCGCAGTGGCCGTCATGTGTAATGCCAGCAATGGCAACGCCGGACGGCTTGCACACGAGGTCGCGGACCTGTACCTGGGTGACGCTCTGGTGCTGGACGCCCCAGAGACGCCGACCGAACCTGCGATCGAAATGCCCGCGGCGGACCTTGAGGCACTGGCCGGAATCTACCGGCGAGTCCGCGACAAACGCCCGGTTACCATTCGCTGGTCCGGAGAGGTGTTGCTGCTGGGGGCGCAAATACTGGTGCCCATTTCCGATGGGCGCTTTGTCGTGGGTAGCACTGGTGCCGTTTTCAAACTTGGACCAGAGACGGACTCCGGCCGCCACCGATTGACGTTGTCAATGGCTGACGGCGATTCGTTCGTTCTGGAGCCTGTGCAGGGATTTGAGCCTTCAGAAGCGGAGTTGACTGAGTACACGGGAGAGTACTTCAGTGACGAGGCCGAGGTCACTTATCACTTCGAGGTGAGGGACGGCGCACTAGTGCGGGTTGACCGATACGGCCAGACCGGTCAGCTCCGACCGACGTACCTAGATGCATTCAGCGGACCCGGAGGTCTTTACATCTTCAATCGTGATGGGGGGGCAATCGAGTCCGTCAGCTTTGTACTGGGTCGCGCGTGGGACCTTCGGTTCGTGCGGGTTCCGTGACCGCGACGGACCTAGGTCGAAGGAGAGAAGTGTGATGAACATCCGAGGTGATCTAGCGGCAACCATGTATATGGTCGCGACGCTGGCGGTCATGCCAGTGCTCCCTTCATCGGAGTTGTACGCCGCGCTTCAAGACGCGAAGCAAGCCGAGATAGACGTCTTCGAAGCGACAATCCCGGAACTGCAAGATGCGATGGATGCCGGTCGTGTCACCGCCGCACAACTCGTAGATGCCTATCTCGCCCGGATCGATGCGTACGACCAGGCGGGGCCCCGGCTCAACTCCATCATCCGTCTCAATCCCAACGCCCGTTTGGAAGCAGAGGCGCTTGACCGAGAACGTGCCGCCCGCGGCCCGCGTGGGTTACTCCACGGCATCCCGATCATACTCAAAGACAACTACGACACCGCAGACCTACCTACCACGGCGGGATCGATTGCGTTGGCGGGGCTCGTTCCTCCCGACGATGCGTTTCAGGTCCGCAAGCTGCGCGACGCCGGTGCGATCATCTTGGCCAAGTCGAACCTGCACGAGTTGGCGATGGGGATTACGAGCATCAGCTCGCTCGGCGGACAAACACTGAACCCGTACGATCTGTCGCGCAACGCAGGCGGCTCCAGTGGTGGCACAGGTGCTGCGATCGCGGCGAGCTTCGCCGCCGTCGGCTGGGGTAGCGACACCTGTGGCTCCATTCGCATTCCCGCGTCGCAAAACAATCTGTTTGGACTGCGCCCGACCAAAGGACTCTCCAGCATCGACGGGATCATTCCCCTGTGCCATACCCAAGACGTGGGTGGACCATTGGCACGTACTGTGATCGATCTTGCCATAGGACTAGATGCCACGATCGGACCCGATCCGGCGGATCCCGCAACGCGGGCACTGGATAGTGTACCGCTGCCTCGATTTATGGATGCACTGGATTCAACGGTGCTGCATGGTGCTCGACTCGGGGTACTGACGATGTTGTTTGGGGATGCCCCGGAAGACAGGGAATCGGATAGGGTGGTTCGTGCGGCTCTCGAGCAAATGCAGCAGTTGGGCGCGGAGATCGTCGAGATCGACATGCCAGGATTGGACACGCTGCTGCGCGGATCGAGCGTGATTGGATTTGAGTTCAAGTTCGACTTCATCGACTACTTGTCTGCGACACCGGGCGCACCTGTAGCGTCATTGCAGGACATCATGGACCAACGCTTGTATCACGAGGCACTCGAATCGAGGTATCAGTCGCGCAATCGAGTCGAGCAGAGAGATAGCGAAGAGTATCGTGCGGCGCTGGCCAAGCGGGGGGCTGTACGGAAGGCGGTGATTGCCGTGCTCAGTGATGGGCGGTTGGATGCTTTGGTGTATCCCACGATCCGGCGAAAGGCAGCGCGTATTGGAGACCCGCAACGTGGGTCCAACTGTCAGTTGAGTGCGGCTTCCGGCCTGCCGGCTCTGAGCATGCCGGCGGGGTTCACGGCGGACGGTTTGCCTGTTGGCTTGGAGTTGCTCGGTCTGCCGTTTGACGACGCGCGGCTGTTGGCATTAGGCTATTCCTTTGAGCGGTCCTACCACCCACGACGCCCACCTGCAAACACCCCTCCACTCGTGGCCGGACGCGCGCCGGACCCGGTTGTCTACGAGGTGGTTGCGGTGGGCCCGGGTGGTAACGCTACCGGCCGATTCGTCTATGACGTCACCACCGGAGCACTCACGTATGACGTTACCGTGTCAGAGGTGCCCGCCGAGCAAGTTCACTCGGTCAACCTGTTGCGCGCCGTCGACGGGGATACGGGACCGGTCGTGCATCGGTTGGCGGGACCCGGTGTGGGGGCGGCATCGGGCGTGTTGACTTTGAGGCTAGCGGAGCGCAACGCGCTGGTGCAGGGGCGACTCTATCTGAGTGTCTACACGACCGCGCATCCCGGCGGCGCGGTGCGTGGAGCATTGGTGACTCCCTAAGGACGCCGAACGGTCTGGTGTGCTCCGACTTGGATCACTCCTTGCGCAGTGCTACCATCGGATCTGAAGCGGCAGCGCGGTCGAACCTGGGCTCGAGCCCAGACGTGATTCGCTTTCCGCGCTAGTGACTCAAGATGCTGATTGTAGCCGCGATGTTGATGACGGTGGCGTCACCTATGAGGCTTAACGTGCCGCCCAGGTTGAGAACCCAGAGATCGGCGATCTCGTAGCCGAATCCCAAACCAAGACCGAAGCCTGCATCTGTGCCCGATTCGAGGATCGTCCAGTCCGCGAATCCGGCAGTGCCATTGATGTTGAATCCGGATGCCATCTCGTAGGTAACACCGAGTCCGGCCAGGCCAGAGACGATCAAGCTACCACCGCTGGACTGGAAGTTCTGCTTGCTGGTGTAATAGAGCTGCACGGATTTCCCTACCATGGCGCCGATCTTGAAATCCGTGGAAGCGGCGATCCTGGTACTTACGTCCCCCGTGGTTACACCCGCCCCCGCGCCGAATCCGATGATGAACCCCTTCCGTTGGGCCGCGGCATCGCTTGCAGCGGAGAGTGAGAGGAAGAGTGCAAGGCAAACGAGCAGAATCGATCGGGACATGTTGGTACCTCCATTGAAGAAGCACTTGTAGCGGGGTGGTCGCATGGCCGAGTTCGGCATGGCCGGTTCACAACCAGCACGTGTCGACTAGCACAAGCTCGAGGGGGTGGGTCAACGGAGCGGCAAAAGCGGGGGGGGGCTTCGTGCTGCACGAAGGGGCAGGAGATGGGTAGCGCAGAGATCTGTAAGATTTTGGAGGTTAGTCGCACTAACCTAGGAGTGATGCTGCACGGAGTGAGAAACCGCCTGCGGGAATGTCTCGCGGCAAAGGGATTCAAGGGAGCTAACTGATGCTCGATTGCAGGGAAGTGGTGCGAATCTCAGCCGGCAACGGATTAGATGATTGGCCGGCGTCGACCGGGGGAACGGTCCGGCGCAATGAGTAAGTCGCCGCATGTAACGATGGCGCCCGGCCCGACCGGTTCGAACCCGGCCCTGCGCGAGTCAACGGTTGGTCCGGAAGCCGGGTTGGACTTGGTGGAACAGCTCAACGACGCCCTTGCGGGGCGCTACGTGATCGAGCGAGTGCTCGGTCGGGGTGCGATGGCCACCGTGTACCTCGCACGAGAACTGCGGCCGGCTCGGCAGGTGGCTATCAAGGTGCTGGACCCGGCCCTGGGACGTCAGCTCGGTCAGGAACGGTTCCTACGCGAGGTCGATATCGCATCCAACCTCGTCCACCCCCACATCGTACCGATCTTTGCCGCGGGTGAGGCCGCCGGACTGTTGTACTACGTGATGCCGTATATAGAGGGAAGATCTGTGCGAGCCCGACTGACGGAGCAAGGGCCTCTCCCCCTGGACGACGCAATCGCCATCATCCGTGACGTTGCCACAGCGCTCGACTACGCGCACCGCCGCAACGTCGTCCATCGAGACATCAAGCCGGCGAACATTCTCCTGGTCAGCGGCCACGCAGTCGTCGCCGACTTCGGAATAGCGCGGGCGATCTGCACTTCATGTCCCGACATCATCACTACTGCCGGGGCATTCGTCGGCACCCCGGGGTACATGAGTCCGGAACAGGCATCA
>JAUVRV010000209.1 GCA_030597435.1 Gemmatimonadales bacterium
GCGGTCGACGTAGGGACGGGGTGCGGCTGTGTCGCACTGAGCCTGGCCGTGGAGGGCAAGTTCGCGCGGGTGGTGGGGACGGACTCGTCGCCGGCAGCTCTCGCGGTAGCGGCTCTCAATCTCGCGGCTGTAACACAGGGCACGCCGGTAGAACTGCGCGAGGGGAACGGCCTCGATGCTGTAGGCGACGTGCGACCGAACGTCATAGTGTCGAATCCACCATATGTGACCGCCACCGAATTCGCCGGGCTGGATCGCGGCGTGAGAGACTACGAGCCGCGCGATGCTCTGGTTAGCGGGCATGACGGCATGGAGCACATCGCAGATCTCGTTGCCGGATCCTCGGAGTTACTGGAGTGCGGCGGCCTGCTAGCAATTGAGATAGATTGCACCAGAGCCGACCTCGCACTGGATCTGGCGTGCGCCGCAGGTTGGAAAAATGCCCGCGTTGATGATGATCTCTTCGCGCGTCCACGTTATCTCCTGGCAACTAAGGAGTCATGAGTGATTGAAGAGAAAGCAGTGGAGCTGGGCCGGCTGATCGGTCAGACAGAGGAGTTCAAGCTCGTGAACCGTGCCCGCGATGGGATCGAGGACGTCACTGAGATCAAGGCGCAAACACAGCGGTTGGAGATGCTGGCGCAGACGATCGAGCAGCACGTGCGCGAGAAGAAAGAACCGCCCAAGGAGGCGACCGAGGAGTACGAGAACCTGATGTCGAGCATCCAGGCCCATCCCAAGTACCAAGGACTCATTGTGGCCCAGTCGAACTTCGACAAGATCATGCACATGGTGAACGAGAAGATCTTGGAAGGTATGAAGGCGGGTGCAGAGAGTTCCATCATCATTCCCGGCTGATAGCGGCATGCAGGGCACTCTCATTGTCATCGAGGGGTTTGACGGGGTAGGGAAGAGTACGCTGGCGCGGCGGTTGGCAGACCGTCTGCGCAATGAAGGCCATGAGGTGCTCGAGGTCCGCGAGCCGGGTGGCACTCCGGTTGCCGAGGCTGCGCGGGCCGTTGTGTTGGACCCCAGACTGGACGCAGCGATAGAGGCCGAGCTGTTTCTCATTCTCGCGGCGCGAGCCGATCTGGTTAAGCGGGTCATAGTGCCGGCGTTGCAGGATGGAGTGGTCGTGATCAGTGACCGCTTCGATCTTTCGACCGAGGCGTATCAGGTGGCTGGGCGCCAACTGCCGCGTGAGGCAGTCATGAGTGCCAACGCGCTTGCGACCGGAGGTCTCACTCCCAACCTGACGCTGGTGCTGGACACGCCCGTTGACGTGGCGGTGGCACGGCGGGTCAGTAAGGGCGATGCACCCGACCGCATCGAACGCGTGAACGAGGAAGTGCAATCGCGTATCGCGGCTGCGTTCAGAGGGGCTTCCGGCCCGGGGGTGATTCACATCGATGCGACTGGGTCGGTCGACGAGGTGGAGACCGCCGCGTGGGATGTGGTGCAGACCACCGTCGGCGGAACCAGTCGGTTGTCCGCGGGTTGAACTTCACAGCGATTTCCTATCATACGTAGCGGAGGAACCGGATGAACGGTCGGCGCGCTTTGATTCTGGGTCTGGTCGGTTTCGTCTCCTTTCTCTCTGGCGGCTGGCTCGTACAGCGCGGAACTGCGCGAGCGGGAACGGCCTATGAACATGCGCGTCTGTTCCAGGATGTGCTGGCTCACATCGCCGAACACTCGGTGGACACCCTCAACGAAAGCCAGCTGTACGATATGGCGATCGACGGTCTGCTGGCTCAACTCAACGATCCGTACGCGAATTTTCTGAGACCCGAGGATGTCAACCAGTTGCGGGAGCGTACTTCAGGCACGTACGGTGGGTTGGGAATGCAGATCGATGTTCGCGATGGCTGGATCACGGTTATTGCACCGATGGCCGATTCGCCGGCCCTGGAGGCCGGTATCGAAGCGGGAGACAGAATAGTCGGGGTCGAGGGAGTCTCTACCTTCGGCTGGCTCAACAACAAAGCAGTTGCAGAGTTGCGGGGCGAACCCGGCACGGACATCCAGATCTCGATTCAGAGGCCGGGCGTTCCGGAGCCGTTCGACTTCACGCTCACCAGGGCCACGATCCACATCAAGTCGGTTCAGGCAGCGATGATGCTCCAGCCGGAGGTGGGCTTCCTATCGCTGACCTACTCGACTATTGGTGAGTCCGTGGTGGACGAGGTGATGGAGGCGGTCACAGAACTGCGGGATCAAGGTGCCCGCTCGTTGATCATCGATCTCAGGAACACGCCCGGCGGTTTGCTGGACGCGGGGATAGCACTCACCGATCTGTTTCTGGATCGCGGCCAGGTAGTCGTCGACACACGCGGTCGTACCGGTGCCGCTAGCGAGACATACGAAACGCGCAACGATCAGCAGTGGCCCGACCTGTCGATCGTGGTGTTGGTCAACGGTGGTACCGCGAGCGCGGCTGAGATCTTTGCCGGCGCGCTGCAAGACCACGACCGTGCCGCGATCGTGGGCACTCCCACATTCGGCAAAGGACTAGTCCAAACGGTCTTCCCGTTTGGGCCAGATCATGCGCTCCAGATAACCACCGGCCGCTGGTACACGCCAATCGGACGCTCCATTCAGCGACCGATCCGGCGCGTCGGAGAATCACTGCGCATAGTGGGTGGTTTGCAGGAGGAGTTGCAGGACATGGAGGGTGATACCACCGTGACGCAACTCAGTGACGTTTTCTACACCGACACTGGCAGGCCAGTGAAAGGTGGCGGTGGGATCCGACCCGACATCACAGTCCGGCCGGACACGCTCACCGATGGCGAGCAGGCGTTCTGGCGGTCGCTCGGGGCCCAGATACCGGACTATCGCGGTGCGCTCACGACTTTCGCCCTGGAATTCAAGGCCGAAGGCGGCATCACGGATCCGGACTTCCCGGTGACGAACGCCATGCGCGCCGAGTTGATCCGGCGTGTGCGTGCGAACGGTGTGGAGCTGTCCAACTCGGTGTTCACCGCAGCACGCGATCTGTTGGATAGCCAGCTGGAGTATGAGATCACTCAGTACGTGTTCGGGCGTGACGTCGCGACGATGCGCAGAACGCGGAACGACCCTCAGGTTCAGAGGGCGCTCGAGCTATTGCGAGGTTCGCCCATGACAGAGGAGCTACGCACCCGGGTGGCGCAGGAATCCGGGACCGGGGGCGACGATCGGAACCAGTGACCAGAATAGGGATAATCGGTGCCGGCCGGGCAGGTGTGGGGTTAGCCGTGGCTCTCACGCAAGCCGGGTTCGCGGTACGGCTGCACGGTCGCAAGCCCAAGGAAGTTCCCTCCGCAATCGAGTTCTCTCACGGTGAACTCCCGGCGTGGGTCGCTGATGTTGACGTATTGGTGTTGGCGGTGCGAGATGACGCACTGGCGGCGCTGGCGGCCGAGCTGTCGCGTGCGGGCAAACTGAGCGAGCGGCAGGTGGTGCTGCATTTGTCCGGTGTACTCGACGCTACCGTGCTCGAGTCGCTCCGTTCGTGCGGTTGCAAGCTCGGCTCGTTGCATCCGCTCCAGTCATTGAGCGATCCGGAAACCGCCCCGGAGGGACTGCGTGGTGCTGCCGGCGCCATAGAAGGTGATGCCGCGGCCGTCGATCGGGCCGAACAGCTCGCCACCGCAGTAGGCCTGAAACCGCTGCGCATGTCCTCCGAATCAAAGCCCCTGTATCACGCCGCTGCTGTGTTTGCTTCTAACTACATGGTGGCTGTGGCGGCCGCCGCTCACCGCTTGCTCGAGCGCGCCGGTGTGTCACCCGAAGACGCGCGTGATGCCCTGGCGCCGATCATCAGGGGAACGGTCGAGAATATCGTCCGGCGCGGGCCCGAAGAGGCGCTCACAGGACCGATAGCGCGTGGCGACATCGCCACTATCCGAAAACACCTGAACTCACTGTCCACCGAAGAAGCCGTGCTTTACCGTGCATTAGGCCACGCAGCGCTCGATCTGGCTCACTTGGGAGACGACGAGCGCGAGTCGGTCGAGCGGGAATTAGGGGCCAGGTAGTCACCCGATACCCGCATGACCTGTTTCTCACCAGGATGTGGCAGCTGCGACATAATGTCACCGCTTACGATGCGGTGTATCTTTCCCTGGCAGAAGCCTTGAATGCTCCACTCATAACGTGTGATGCGCGATTGGCTGCATCAGAAGGGCACAAGGCAGTAGTGGAGTTGGTGTGAGATGCCTGGAGTGGGCGACACCGGCACGGTCCGAAGTACGTAGGATAGGCCAGAGCTGTAATCCCAACTGAGGGGGAACCATCCATGACTGGTCGCAGACGTTGGTTTGACCGTCGCTTCGAACTCGGCTTTCCTGCCGAGGCTTTTCCCGACATCCTGGAACGCGTGCGGGGAACGCCGGCCCGACTCGAGGAGCGGGTCCGGGTGCTCACGCCGGACGAGTTCAATGCGATACTGGACGAGACCTGGTCGATCCAGGAGAACATCGGTCACTTGCTGGACCTGGAGTTGCTGTGGGCCGGGCGGCTCGATGACCTGGTGTCGGCAGCAGCGGAGCTGCGCGCGGCCGACCTGGAAAACCGCAAGACCCACGAGGCACGCCACAACGAGCGGGACCCTGAAGATCTGCTGCACCACTTCAGGGAGGCTCGCACGGCGACGGTTGCACGGCTGGAGGAACTGTCGGACGACGTGATGCAGCGTACGGCCCTGCACCCGCGACTGCAGCAACCCATGAGCGTGGTGGATCTCTTCTTCTTCGTAGCCGAGCATGACGATCACCATCTGGCCCGGATTTCCGAGATCATGCGTTCGGTAGTGTGAGTTCCGGAGCCCTGATGAAACCAGCACCAGTGAAATCCAATACGTCCGTTGACGTGCTCGAAAAGATCGACATCCGGGTGGGCACGATCGAGTCCGTTGAAAACGTACCTCGGTCCAGCAAGCTCATGCGGTTGCGCGTCGACTTTGGAGACATGCAACGCACCATCCTCGCCGGTATCAAGCGAGAGCGGGACAACCCTGGCGAGATCGTGGGAAAACAGGCACTGTTTGTAGTCAATCTCGAACCCCGTCGCATGGCGGGTGAAGTGTCTGAAGGCATGCTGTTCGACATCGGCTATCCCGACGACATCGTGCCGGTACTCGCGGTGCCGGAAACTCCAGTGCCCAACGGCGCCCGGATGGGATAGGCCGGAATCTCCCCTACACAACCGAGGGACGTGGGACATTGAAAGCCACCAAGATGCGTCCCACGTTTGCGGTCGAGCTACCGCTCTCGGCCGACGAAGCTAGCGCCAGGATCCGGACTGAGATCGACGCCTCCAACCTCAACACCATGTCTGCCGGCCGCTTTGCCGAGTTCCGTGTGCCAGAAAGTGATAGGCGTTTCTGGTCACCCTATCTCTCGGTTCAGGTAGAGGACACAGGTGACGGTTCTCTGCTCCGCGGCCGATTCTCGCCGCGCCCGGAGATCTGGACGATGTTCATGTTCGTCTACTTCGTCATGACTTTCGCCATCTTTTTCGGGGCGGCATTTGGCTACGTGCAGTGGACTCTGGGAGATTCGCCATGGGGGTTGCTGGCCGTTCCAATCGGCATCCTCGTGATAGTGCTGCTTCATGCCGCAAGCCTGGTCGGCCAGCGATTCAGTTCCGATCAGACCGTGCAGCTACGAGAGGAACTGGATCATCTGTTGCGGAAGATCC
>JAUVRV010000240.1 GCA_030597435.1 Gemmatimonadales bacterium
ATCCACCGTGCCGATCACGCGGTGACAATTACGTGGGACGAGAATCATGTCGCGACATTCTCTGCAAGAGAGCTGCGGCTGAAATGCCAGTGTGCCGAATGTAGGGATGAGATGACAGGCTGGCCGCTGCTCGATCCCGACACTGTGCCCGAAGACATTTCTCCTGTAACGATCTCTCTCGTCGGAGCCTACGCGATCAAGATCGACTGGAGTGACGGACACAACACGGGCATATACGCGTTCGACACACTGTTCGCAATCTGTCCCTGCGATGATTGCATCACACGAAGAGGGTCGGTTGAAGCCTACTGACGAGCTGTTTCAGTCTGCCAAATCGATTTGGGATGCCGGGTTGGAGCACCCGTTTGTCACGGGCCTGGCTGATGGGTCGCTCGATGTCGAGAAATTTAAGCAATGGGTGCTGCAGGACTACCTGTACCTCAAAGAGTTCGCCCGGATTTTTGCGTGGGCGGTCGCAAAGGCTGACAACCTCGAGGCAATGCGATGGTACGCAAAGGTACTCGACCTCACACTCAACACTGAGATGTCCCTCCACAGATCGTACGCCGAGCGATTCGGGATTACGGCAGCTCAACTCGAGGGACAGGCGATGTGGCCCACGACACGTGCATACACCGACTTCCTGCTGCGTGTGTCAGCCGATGGTGACATGCTCGACCTGCTCGCTGCATTACTGCCTTGCGCCTGGGGTTACGTGTATATCGCCCGTCACTTGGCTGATGGTGAAGCACATACCGACGAACGCTACGCCGATTGGATAGCACAGTACGCATCTGACGAGTTTAGAGAGGCGGCGGATTGGCTCGAGAACGAACTGAATCGGCTCGCAGTTGGAGTGACGACCGAGAAGATGACACGCCTGACGGAGTTGTTCGTCCTGTCGAGTCGTTACGAGTGGCAGTTCTGGGAAATGTGCTGGACAGGAGAGGAGTGGCGGCCCTAGCGTGTCTGTACCGAACACATTAGCCTCGGCGCTGGCGGATCGCTACGCACTCGAGCGGGTCGTGGGCCGCGGTGGCATGGCAACAGTATATCTGGCGCGCGACGCCAAACACAATCGCCAGGTCGCAGTCAAGGTGCTGCGCCCGGAACTGGCAGCTTCGCTAGGTGTCGATCGTTTCTTGAAAGAGATCGAAATAGCTGCGCAACTGAACCACCCGCATGTCTTGCCGCTGTTGGATTCTGGTACTTCGAACGACGTACTCTATTACACGATGCCGTTTGTCAACGGTGAATCACTCCGAGGTTTGCTGAATCGAGAAAGACCACTCGCACTCGGGAAGGCGCTGGAAATCGTGGAGGAAGTAGCGGACGCTCTGAGTTACGCCCACCGGCAAGGCGTTTTGCACCGCGATATCAAACCGGAGAACATCCTACTGTCAGAAGGCCACGCCGTCGTGGCCGATTTCGGCATAGCCAAGGCAATAAGTACGGCTGGCGGTGATGAGTTGACTCGTACCGGATTCCTGCTCGGTACACCCGGTTACATGAGCCCCGAGCAAGCCGCGGGGAACTCGAGACTCGACGGTAGAACTGACGTATTCAGTCTCGCTACGGTGTTCTATGAGATGATCGTTGGAGAGACGCCGGGCCTCTGGCCGACAGACGATGCGGTTAGGCTCGGTCGTTTCCTAGACGCGCCGTCGGATCACCGTGAGAAGTTGGATCGGCTACCCGGTGCGATCGAGCAGGCATTGACCAAGGCCATGGCAATGAGTCCACAGAAGCGATTCGGTTCCCCCACCGAGTTCGTGAGCGCCCTGGATGTGAGTGCCGGCGACCGGAAAGAATTCGGCGACCAGGAGGTGAAGCAAATTCTGCAGCACGCCGCCGAGATGCAGCTCGAACAACCGACTGAAGAGGGGGCGTTGTCACTTGGATCGGTACAACAGATCGCTGCGCAGGTCGATATTCCCCCAGAACGAGTGCGAGATGCGGTGCAGGCACTCGATGCGCCGGTGCCCGAGTCTCACCAGGGGGGCATTTTCGGAACGCCTGCGAGAATCGACTATGAGCGCGTTATCGATCGTCAAATAGCTGAACACGAATACGAGGCCGTGCTCGAGGAAATCCGTGGCACCTTGGGAGAGGTAGGCCGCATCAACCCGACGCTGGGTAAATCACTGTCATGGAACTCTTTGAGTTTTCAGAATACTTTCGAGGGATCGGGTCGCCTCACACACGTCATGGTGAGTCCCAAGGACGGCAAAACGAAGATCCGTATTACCGAAGGTGGCGGTGTCCACACTGGCCTTTTCGTGGGCACCACCATAATGGGCGGGATCCTTGGCATCATTTTGGGGGAGGCGGTAGGGATCGGGATCCCAGGCATATTGGTTGCGCCTGCCATCGCCATTGTGACGGGCGGCTCCTACTTCGCTAGCCGGGCTGTTTTTCGCGCCATGATTGCCAAGAGGCGGCGCACCTTGAGCAACTTGATGCACCGCCTCTCCATGAGTGTCTCTCAGACCGAGGGCGACTCGCTCACGGAATGAGATTCGGCTTTGGTGCCACCTTCTTGCCCTTCTTCAACTTCTCCTGATCCAAGAACGAAATTCCCTGGCTGATCCAATCCGGTGCAGGCTCGCCTTTGAGGTAGTGACCGAACCACTCAACTATGCGAGTGTGGTAGTCGATCTGGTTGGCCTTCTTTCTGTTGCCGTGGTTCTCCCCCTCGTACACCAGCATCACGAAGTCCTTACCCGCACGACGCGCCGCGTTGTAGTACTCGACGCCTTGATTGAAATCGACCGCGCCATCGTCTGTGCCGTGCGCGAGCAGTAGAGGCGTGTTGAGGTTCTCGACGTGGAACACTGGAGAGTTGGCTACGTAGGCATCAACATCCTCCCAGAATGGCACCTCCATCCTGCCCTGGCTGATCTCGAAGATGCGGGCATCGGTACTGCCGGAATTCCAATACACAGACAGGTACATACTCACCAGGTTGGTGAGCGGTGCTCCCGCCACCGCCGCCGAGAAGATGTCGGTCTGCGTCACGACAAACGCTGTTTGGTACCCACCCCAGGAGTGACCGGTCAGTCCAACACGATCGGGATCGACCATCCCGGTCTCCAGCACCTTCTCCACGGCAGGTTCGATGGCCGCCACGGCCGAGAGGCCCGGATTGCGGTCCCGGTACACGATATCGGGTTGCAGTACGAAGTAGCCCTGCGAAGTGAATACGGCCGTGTTGTACGCGCTGCGATCCGATGGCACGTTGTAGCGGTGCACCGCCGGTGACACTATCTCGTAGATGTAAACGATCATCGGGTACTGCTTGCCGAGCTCATAATCCGCCGGGTAGAACAGAGCACCCTGCAGCTTCTTGCCCCAAGTGTTCTCGTATTCTATCAGCTCGGACTTACCCCAGGCGTACTCGCTCTGAAACGGGTTGGTCTCCGACAACTGACTGGCGTTGGAGAGATCGGGACCTGCCGTGTAGTAGTCCGGTGAGTCATCGAAGCCCTGAATGACGTAGGCAAGCACGTCGGCGTCTTCGGCCTTGATGAGACGGCCCACGTTCGCGTCCAAAGACACCAACTGCTCCGGTTCCCTCCCGGAACGTACCCGTGAGTAGCCGTACTGCTTGGTCCATTCGCCGTAAGTGCTCAAGTACAGGGGTGTCGATATGTCGATGTACTCTTCCTCCGGGTCGAGCCGGACGCGACGGTAGCGGATCCGGTCCTCGGTTCCGTTAGTCAGATTGGTCGCCCCGGACCCGTCCGGACTCACCTGCCAGACGTCGTACTTGTCATAGATGAGAACCGAGCGGTCGTCTTCGGTCCAACCGGCAAACCGGAAGGGCGGTTTCTGCTCTACGGTGTGATCGTCCTCCACGTTCACGAATGACGTCGGCACGCCTGCGGTGATATTGGTGTGTTCTCCGCTATTCAGATCGTAAGTCCAGTAGTGATCGCCTACCATATAGAGGAGGTACTTGCCGCTCGAACTGGGGCCGAAGTTGTATTGGACTCGCTCCTTGATCAGTGACGCCGTGCCACCAGGCACATCTATCTGGTAGATGTCGTTGTAGACGGGCCCGAACATCCGAGTGTTCTCGTACGGTGTCTGATCCGTACCGATGGCGAACCGATCCCCCTCCACGATGGTTACATTCTCAGTGAGTTCGGTGCCAAGCTGAACGAAATCGCCTGACGACAGATCCCAGGCAGACAGGTAGTTCTCTTGCTTGTCACGGTTGGCGGTCACCTCCTGCTGCGGATAGATATCCACGTCCCGCGCGTTCCAAATCTGAACCGTGCTAGGATCCTCGTCCTCATCCTCGTCCTCATCCTCGTCCCCGTCCTCGTCCTCATCCTCGGCATTCGCTTCAGTGGAATCCGCTGATTCAGTCGAGTCCGCTTCGGCCTCGGTAGTATCTTCGGGTTCAGTGACTTTCCTCTCGCGCTCCTTGATACCGAAGTACACAGTCTCTCCATCATCGGACCAACGCAGGCTGCGATAGCTGACTATGCGCGTGTCGAGGGGGAAGCCGGCGGTCGAATCGGGATCAAAGACCTGCTTCTGGATGCCTCGATCCTGTAATCCCCGCCAAGTCAGTACTACGTGGGTCGTGTCTTCATACGCCTCGTCATCACCGCGTACCTGCAACACGGCCAAGTCGTCGTGATCCTCCCTCCAAGAGATGCCGGTATATCGCGCCGCCTTGGAGTCCAAAGTTCGCAGTACGCCACTGGAGGGTTCATACAACTGGACGCCGTTACCGGCCATTCCCTCGGCATCAACGATGATTGCCAGTAGACCGCCTTCGTCCTGCCACGCGAACTCAGATACGTTACCGAAGTTGGTCTCGACTCCACTACTCAGGTTTCGCACGACGAGATCAACGCCCTTACTCTTGCGGTCCTTCGGAGCACCAGCGGGAGGGTAGCGGCGCATGGCCAGGTACTGACCGTCATCCGAGAACGCGAACGACGCGACCTCATCGATTGTCAGGCTGTCACCGGTGCCGAGGTTGCGCAGCCCTAGCTTGTTGCGTACCGGCTTCTTCTGTTTCTCGAGCTTCTTGCGCTCCTTCTCACTCACTCCGATCGAGTAGGCCAGCCAGCGGCTGTCCTGCGAGAACGTCGCCCTCGTTCCATAAGCCACCACCCAAAACTCATCGCCGCCGACACGACGCACTCTCAGCTCGTTCTCTTCGTTGACGCGGCTGATCTGATATGTGAGCCAAGCGCCATCGCCAGACAGCCGGCCCGTACCAAGCTGCTCCCACTGCCCGTAGTCGTCGGGAGTGATGGGGCGCTTGTCGGTCTGGGCAGAGAGTGCGGAGTTGAATACCGCGCC
>JAUVRV010000177.1 GCA_030597435.1 Gemmatimonadales bacterium
ACAGCGACTCTCCGTGGCCCCTGATGTCGAGCCGCCCCTGCTCGACCCACTGGTAGTCCCCTGCCAGATCTCCCAGGCGCCCCGCGATCCGCTTGCGTTGTCGGTGGGTGATGGCAGCGACCACCTCACGGCGGAAGTGAACGCTGTTTGCGGTCGTGTGGCGTAATGTCATCCAGGGAGCGGAGGTATGAGGCATTCTACCCCCCATTTTCTTAACCTAGTTACGGAATGTTCCGGACCTCCCCACTACAACCCCCTGCTGCAACGAACGAAGCGCCCAGTTTCTGACAAGCGGAACGACCTCCTCGAGTAAGGTCGCATCATCCCAACCTCGACCGAACGCAACTTCCTCTTCCCTTCGGGACCGAACGGCAGTCCGGTGGTCCCGGTATCACCGGATCACGATGCGGCACCCTCAGGCCTCCGTCCGCGCCAATCAGCGTAGATCAGCGGCCCCGCGGCTGTCAGAATCCACCTCCCTTAATCGTTATCTATCCTGAGGGGTATACTATCCTTGGAAGGAACCGACCATGTCCTCGCAGCGCACAACATCGATGCAATCCAGCAGTCTTAGGTGGCCCGTTGCGCGGATTCTCCTGGGAACGGCCTCGGCGATTGCCATCACATCCTTTGTCGGTTGCGACACTCCCGGCGTCACCCTGATCGACCCGGACGTCGCCGGCGGGCCGGACAGTGTCACGTTCCACGTGAGTCTTGAGGACACTCTGCTGGCTAGAGCACTCGGCTGGGCAGACGGAGTGCCAGGAGTGGAGATACAGTTGCATCGCGTCGTCGATCCTTTTCAGCCTCATGTTCTCGATACAGACTCAGCAGGTAACGCGTACATATCGAATTTGCTGCCGGGATTGTACAAGATTGCAGCGTACCGGGTGTTGAGTGGCGAGGAGACTGGGCCTACCGGCGGAGTTGTACGTGCATTCGGCGACGGTTTCGAGCGCGAACTCGGGGGCACAAGCAGCGTGTCATTGGCGTTGGCATCAGACCGCAGGGGCTCGCTGCTCATCTCCGAGGTCTATGACGGTGGCACGACCGGCGCTCTGGGGGACTACCATTGGGCCGCTTTCAGCGAGTTGTACAACAACGGGGACACCACGGTCTATTTGGACGGGATGCTCATGGGACGCTCGTTCGGCATTGCTTACTCTGGCAGGTTGACGTGTGAGGACAACCAGCCATTCCGTGAAGACCCTGCGGGCCTTTGGTCCCGGGAGTTTCATCAGTTCCCCGGAGGTGGAAGGGACTTTCCTGTGCCACCGGGCGAGGTGGTTACAATCGCGATGGACGCGGTGGACCACTCACAGGTTGATCCAGCCTTTCCCGATCTGTCGAATGCAGATTTTGAGTTGGGAGGTTCGGGAGATCCTGACAATCCTGACGTTCCCAACCTGCCGGCCAGGGGCCCGACGACGCATCCGTATGGTCATGGGATGTTTTTGTGGCCTACGCACGTGATTTTCCTTGCACTACCGGCTGACGTAGCGACACTGGAGACTCGGACACACTCCCTGGGGGGTAGCTATGTGCGCATTCCCACAGAACTCGTGTTAGATGTCACACACGGCAGAGGCGAGAGTCCTACATCGGCTCCACCCTATATCGGAGACTACTACTGCTTGAACTGGGTCAACCGCGAGTTCGATCGGCTGGAATCAATATTCTATAGACCGGACGACGACAATAGGACTTCCGTGCAACGTCAGGTGTTACGCACTGACGCCGGGCACAGGATACTGCAAGACGTCAACACTTCGCGCTTGGACTTCTCGCTCCGCCCGTATAGCCCGGGCAAGATCGAGCAAAGCAGTGGGGCCTCGAAGATTCGAGACCCCACTCCTGATTGATGCTTGCCGATTAGTCTCGTTACTTCTCCATGCATAGGCAACAGTCGTCAGGAACGTTGCATACTCCGCCGAATCCATACTCCTTCTCGCAGAAGTTGTCGCAAAAGTAGAACGGCTGACCTACGCAGGCGGTAATCGGCGTAGAGCAGTCCATCTTGGCGAACGTCTGTGCTGTACCGAACATGAGGGCCAGCGCGATTCCAGCGCCGAACGCCAAATTCCGGAACAGCTTGAGTCGATTAAGCATTTCTACCTCCTGGTTTGTGTTGCCATTGCGCTAACGGGCCGTCTCGTAGTCGGGACGGCCTTCCAATGCACGGGCCGCAACTGTCGCCGCGGCGTTTAGGATTGAGTCGATTACGACCGCCTCGGTCACCGCGCCGAGGTAACTGTATCCGACCCTGCCCTCGGCATCGACTACCGTTGTTTGAGGTGTGGTCCCTGCTCTGTACAGTGCCCGGAGCCGTTGGTCTGTTAAGCTGACCACTGGCAGCTCGATGCCATGCTCTACCAGATAGCGCCGTGTTGGTTCGACGCCGTCGAGCGAGACCCACACGACTTCAACCCCTTCACTGGCAGCCAACTCAGCAGCGATCTGTTTCCATGCTGGCAGTGATGCCTTGCAGTACTGACAACTCGTGGAGAACACGAAAAGAACTTGCACATGACCGGGGGGAGCCTCGCCAAGCAATATTGAACCACCAGTGACCGACGGAAGCGTCGCGGCCGGAACGTACATACCCACATAAGGGTCACGGATTCGTGTGGTCAGACTCTCGATACGCGCCAGCAGGTCACGTTTCTGCGACGCAAGTACGACCACGAGTACGGCGGCTCCGGCGAGTCCAATCACCAGAACCATGGAACGGAACTTGGAAACATCCATCTTCCACCTCTAAGCTTGAAGTTCTCGCAGCCACACACCGCCCACCAGAGTCCGAACGTGTCAAATGGGGGTCCGAACGTCACAAAACCACGGGTCTAAACCGAACGACGCCACGGTAGCTCCAAACCGGCTCGACGGCACGCTCGCCGGAAGGCCGAACGGGCGCGAATGCCGAGATAGCGCTCGAAAACTGAGGGACGAAATCCCTCCCGAGAAAACCATACCCAGGACTCAACTCTGAGCCTCACAAAGAGGTGCTCCGAGCGGCGGTAGCCGGCGCTCCATACAACGACGCGAGCCGAATCTGGACTCACGTCCAATACCCGGCAAACATCGCTCAGACTTCTCAAACGATCCGGGTGCTGCACGAACGCGTTGACGATCTGCCTCGGCACATCAGCAAAGGCTTCGTGCGAGAGGCGGTGCGCTACCAGCCCGCCACCACCATTGGTGGCCACACACCTGATGATTGCCCGACACATCTTTTCTTGATCCAGACCCTCGTATCTGAGTGGAATCACCTGACCGGCAGCAACGAGCCTAAGCACACTCAACGGATACACGCGATCGGCAAACACGACGATCGTCCGGGGAGGACACGTGCTCATTCGCGCCGCGACACCGGCATCCAGCAAGAACAGGTTCTCCCACCGACCACCCATATCCATCGTTTGCCCGTCGACCAACTGGAACTCCAAGTCGAGATCTCTCAGACAGTCGACAATTCGATTGCGTATTGGGTGGCTGGTCGCGGAGACAACAACACGGTGGGGTTGGACGCCGTCTGCGCCCAAGTGGGACGATACCATCCAGGGAGCGGAGGTACGAGGCATTTACCTCCCCCAATTTTCAACCTAGTTACGGAAAGTCTAGAGTTTGCCAGCCGTCAGTTATGTAACGAATGGGGCACCCATATTCTGACAAGGGAACCAAGCCCGGATAGGCTACCTCGCCTCACCTCATCGTCACCCCAACCTGGTGCGCATTATGACCTCCTTGCTTGCCTACAGCTAGGGGCCCTGCAGGCCTAATCTCGCCCCAGAGTGATGCAGCCCGGCCCTCACACCCCACAACCATGGAAACAACCCGTTTCTGACAGGCCTACCAGGCCTTCCTCCACACCGTTCGCACTCACCTACCTCCCTCCGCGCCAACCCGCGGCCCATTGCCCTTAGCTCCTCGCGCAACCCTCCTCCAACAAGACATTCAGCGTAGATCAGCGCCCACTGCGTAATCAGCGGCTGTCAGAACCCGGATCCCTTGATCGTTATACATCCTGAGGGGTACTGTACCCCTGAAGGGAGCCGACCTTGCCTTCTCGAGACACACAATCAGCGGGACCGAATAGCCGTTGCAGGCACGCTCCCAAGTGTGTCCCGGCGGCGTGGCTTGCCGCGATTGCATCGGTAGTGTTCGCTGCCTGCGACACCCCCGGCGTAACGCTGGTTGATCCCGACATCTCCAACCCTAATGACAAGGGCACCACGATCCACGTGACGTTGGAAGATTCCGCGCTGGCCGAGGCACTTGGTTGGACGCAAGGTGTGCCAAACGCAGAGGTGCAGTTGCACCGCTTCATCGATCCGTTCAGACCCGACACGGTTTACACGGATTCCACGGGCCGCGTTTCTGTGACGGACCTGCTACCGGGCCTCTACTGGATCGCGGCGCATCGAGTCGTCACTGGTGGGCAACAGGGCGCCGCGACCCGAGCGTTTGGCGGGGGACTCAAAGCGAATCTGCCGGCGACCATCGAACTCCAGATGGCTGGCGACCAAGCCGGCTCGTTGGTGATCAGCGAGTTGCACTTTCACGGTTTGACGCCAAACGAACTGGACTATGGGTGGGACCAATACTTTGAGCTGTATAACAACTCGGACTCCACCATCTATCTGGACGGCATGCTGTGGGGACGGGCGTTCGGTCATTCTGGATCTGCCTTGCGCACGTGTGACGAGCAGCGACCGTTTCGCGAGGACCCTTTGGGTCTTTGGTCTGTCGAGTTTCATCAGTTTCCTGGTGCCGGCACCGATTACCCGGTGGCGCCCGGCCAGGTCGTGACGGTTGCCATGGATGCAGTAGATCACTCGCTGGCACACCCTGCACTACCGGATCTCTCACACGCTGCTTTCGAATTGACAGGAACAGCCGATCCAGACAATCCCGACGTACCAAACATGCCGTCAGTGGGCTTAGGCAGCAATCTCCTGGGTCACGGAATGGCGATGACTAGGGTCATGTTCCTTGCCCAATCCGTGGATGTGACTAGTCTCGTGACAGCGTTAGCTCCGGGTGGTGGCAGGTGGGCTCGAATCCCCGCCGATCGGATCGTGGACGTCGTTCACAGAGAGACCGTCAAGCTCAATGCGGCTCCACCCCTCATGGCACAATACTATTGTTACACGTGGGTCAACCGCGCATTCGATCGGCTTGACGCGTTATTCTACAGTTCGGGTGATAGCGACAACATCACCTCGCTGCACCGCAGGATTCTCCAACACACAACAGATGGCCGTGCCATCCTGCAGGATGTGAACACATCTTTCGTCGATTTCTCAGTCGCGACGCTGAGTCCGGGACGGATCGAGTTCTGAGTAGCCGCCCCGATCGCACCCGGACTCCGTCGTCCATCTCACCACCCTACACGGCGTTACTTCTCAGGGCACAGGCAATAGTCTGGACCCGTCAGGCATGTGCCACCGAACTCGCACTGATACTCGGCGCAGAGGTCGTCACAGAATCCAGTCCCCTCATACTTGCATGATGTTGGTGGCGGTTGGGTGCATGTCAGGCACCCCGTTGCCTCCTTGGCACCGAACGCCAATGCCGCGATGATCCCCGCGGCAAGTAGCACGTTGCGCAACAGCTTGAGTCTGGTCTTCATCATCGCCTCCTGGTATGGTAAAGGACAAACGAATGAACCAGCGTCTTTCTGACGGTGTCACACAGACTGCGGCGCTGTGGCTTGCGTTGCCGTGAATGGCCGCCTGTACTATGGGTGCAATTCACCCACGTGCTGGGTGATTATCACCCATGACGGACGACGCCGGGATCGCCGGCCCTCACGAACAGCATGCCATTGACATACAATTGTATGCCATTAGCATACTTTCATGACCGGAAACCTTCTCCTCGGACCCGAAGCGCGACAGGCCATCCTGGCTCGTACCCATCTCGATCCAAGGCGAGAGTTCTACCTGAGAGAACTCGTGCGCCTTACCGGATTCGCCCCGCGAACGGTGCAGGAAGAAGTCGATCGGCTCGTAGCAGGTGACCTTCTCGCTGAACGACGCTCCGGCAATAGAAGGTACCTCACGGCACAGAAACGGCACCCACTTTTTCGAGCAATACGCGAGATTGTCATCAAGACCGTAGGACTCATAGACATACTGCGGGACACGCTCGGAACGCGAGGTATCGATTTCGCC
>JAUVRV010000114.1 GCA_030597435.1 Gemmatimonadales bacterium
TATTGGCGTTCGTTGCGTATGCACTGAAGCGAATACTAGAGGAGGCCATACAAGCCGAACAGCTGACCAAGATCCATGCAATGGAGGGAGTGATCACCAGCAACATGAGCCTCGAGGCGTCGCTCGATCGGCTGGAGCGGTTGACACACAGGATACTGGATTGGCGCGACTTCCGGGTGTACCGCTGGGCTGACAACGCGTTCGAGCTGCTGTACCGTGGATCTCAATCGACCGGATCGGACGGTGAGATACCGGTTGCCTTGGAGGAGTTGCGCGAGAAGATCGAGGCGGATGGCGACGCGATTGTGGTGCGGGATGTTGACCGCGACCCGCGCACGATCCACGTTCCCGCGACCATTCAGAGCGTGATAATTCAACCGCTCCGGTTTGGTGATCAGCTACTCGGCACATTGGAACTCGATCATCACAAACGGCGTCAATATGGCAGGAGTCAGGTCGCTCTGGTGGAAGCTTGTGCCCATCGTATTGCCACGGCGATTCACATAGCACAACTGCGGCAACCCCTCGTCGACACGGTAGACCGAATAGGTGAACAGGTCCGCAGTCTGCGCGGTGCCGCAGAAGCTCTGGGATCCACCGCGGCTGCGATGGCGCAATCAACCAAGACGATATCCGGAGCGCTTTCGAGTCAGGACGTGGATGTGGCGGACGGTGTATCCGCGACACAGGAGCTGAATGACGCGACACGACAAGTCGTGGACGAAAGTGCATCAGCCGCCGCCTCGAGCGGGTCGGCCAGTGATACGGCCAAGCAGCATCGTCAGACCATTGCGGACGCCATCGAGCGTCTCGTAGAGCTGAAAGCGTTTGTGGGAGAGAGTTCCGACAAGGTTGACGGTCTTGGTGGTGCCACCAAGAACATAGTCAAGTTCCTGACATCTATCCGAGAACTGGCAGATCTCACGAATCTCCTGGCGCTGAACGCGGCGATCGAAGCGGCGCGCGCCGGCGATCATGGCCGCGGGTTTGCCGAAGTGGCCAAAGAAGTGAAGTCGCTCGCTGAGCAGAGTGGGCAGGCGGCGGGGGAGGCAGGAGGGTTGGTCGAGCTGATGCAGGAGAGGCTACAGGAAGTCGTTGAACAGATGAAGCGCGGCCAGAGTGCTGTGGGAGGGGTTGAGGAGATGAGCGCGGAGGGCCTCGGTGCGCTGGATGCAATAGTGTCGGCAACACTGGATGCGACGCATCACGCCAGCAGGATCGCCGAGACGGCAGAGAGCCAGGACGCGGTGTTAGGACGGCTGCGGAGCCGCATGAGCGCGATCGCGGACGTGTCCTCTCGCAACCGTGATGATGCCGACCGGATGACACAACAGGCCCGGGACCTAGAGTCTGGTGTCGAGGAGATGCGGCAGGCAACCCGCGAACTAGAGTCGATCGCGAGCATGTTGACCGACGTTACCCGTAAGTTTACCTCCGACCGGGCGGGAGCCTGACGCGCCTTTGACAGTCTGACAGGGATCCCGTTACGGTACACTCATGTCACAACAGGACAGCATATCCCTGAAGGGGATGAAGTTCCACACACTGGTTGGCCTGCTGCCACACGAGGAATCGGTTCCTCAACCATTGGAACTCGATCTGACGGTGTGGCTCTCGCTGCGCCAGGTAGGCGAGTCGGATTCTCCTCGTGCTCTGTTGGACTACCGCGATTTGTACGCGTTGGTCGCGCGTACTGTGGGGACGAGCCCGATAAAACTATTGGAAGCTCTGTGCGAGAAGATTGCCTCCAGGGCGTTGGAGTTGAGTGGGGTCCAACGAGCTAGGGTGGCTGCCAGAAAGCCGCACGCTCCGATAGAAGGACCCGTGGATTACGTTGAAGTGGTGGTCGAGCGGACGCACGGTGACGGTTCTTGAGCGAGTCTATGTAGCGCTCGGATCCAACGTGGGCGATCGAGACGGTTATCTTGCCATGGCACGGCGGCAGTTGGCGTCGTTGCCCCACACCAAGCTCCGTAGCGAAAGCACCATTGAGGAGACCGAACCGTTGGGGCCTCAGCCGCAATGCAGATACCTGAATCAGATGGTGCTGCTAGAGACCGCGTTGACACCGCGCAAGCTCTTCGATCAATGTCAGCGGATCGAACGAGATGCAGGTCGCGAGCGCAGGATTCGCTGGGGACCACGCACTCTCGATCTCGACATAGTCCGGTACGGCGATCTCGTGGTGAACGAGTCAGATCTGGTCATTCCGCACCCGGAGCTTCCCAACCGGGACTTCTGGCAGCGAGAGATAACGGAGTTGGAGTCACATGCCCGATAAGAGCAAACCGGTGCGCACCGTCGACCTCAAGGTCATGAAAGGCGCAGGTGAGAAGATAGTCGCACTCACGGCGTACGATGCCCTATTCGCAGCATTGGTGGATGAGTCCGGTGTTGACGTCATTCTCGTGGGTGACTCCGTCAATACCGTTCTCTGCGGTGAAGCTACCACGTTGTCGGCCACATTGGACCAGATGATCTACCACGGCAGGATTGTCCGCAAAGGAGTTCGTCGGGCGTTACTGACGATAGACATGCCCTATCTCAGCTATCAAGTCTCGATCGAAGATGCCAAGCGAAACTGCGGCAGGGTCTTGAAGGAAACGGGAGCCGAGGCGGTGAAGGTGGAAGGAGGGCGTTCAGTTGCACCTACAGTCAACGCCCTCGTCGAGATCGGTATTCCGGTCATGGGGCACGTTGGGTTCACTCCCCAATCAGTGCACGCCATGGGGGGGCACCGGGTGCAGGGCAGGGCAGTTGGAGCCAAAGAGAGAATCGTTGAAGATGCAAAGGCGCTGGAGCAGGCGGGAGCCTTTAGCGTTGTGCTTGAACTCATGCCGTCCGACGTGGCACAAAGTGTGACCGAGGCTATCGATATCCCGACCATCGGAATTGGGTCGGGTCCGTCCTGCGATGGTCAGGTTCTGGTACTGCACGACATGCTGGGTCTCAACGACAGATTCAGCGCGAAGTTCCTCAAGCGCTACGCGGATCTGGCTGGTTCGGTGCGTTCCGCAGTCAAGGCGTACGAAGAGGATGTGCGGGCCGGGCGGTATCCGGATGTGTCACACGCATACGAATAGTGCAGCTGATATCTGATCCGTCGGAGATGCGGCGGTGGTCACGAGCGCACCACGCCTCAGGCAAGACGATCGGCCTGGTGCCAACCATGGGATATCTCCACGAGGGCCATCTCCGACTCATAGACAATGTTCGTGGCCAGACCGACTTGGTCGTTGTCTCGGTCTTCGTCAATCCGACCCAGTTCGGTCCGGGGGAGGACTTCCTCACGTACCCGAGGGATCTGGAACGTGATCGCGCGCTGATACGGGATCGGGGCGGCCATTGCGTCTTTGTCCCAGATACGTCTGATATGTACCGCTCCGATCCCATGGTCACGCTTGTGGCGGGCCCGTTGGCAGACCATCTCTGCGGTCCGGGTAGACCCGGGCACTTCGATGGGGTGTTGACGATCGTTGCCAAGCTGTTCAACGTCGTCGAACCGGATGTGGCAGTGTTTGGCAGGAAAGACGCTCAGCAAGCTCGGATCATCACGTGCATGGTTCAGGATCTCGACTTCCCGATTCAAGTGGTTGTTGCCCCAACAGTGCGGGAGCGCGATCGGGTCGCGATGAGTTCTAGAAACGCCTACCTGTCGCCGCAGGAGCGATTGGCTGCCGGGGCCATTCCCCGTAGCCTGGCCGCAGCTCATGATCTCTACCGGCAGGGCAATAACGAATCGGCGTCATTGATCGCCGCCATCCGTAGGGTTTTCGGTGAGGAATCCCTCATTGACATCGAGTATGTCGCAGCCGTTGATCCCGAAACCCTGGCACCGGTTCTGACGGCCGATGCCGATACGGTTGTGGCTCTGGCGGTACGTGTAGGGAAAGCTCGCTTGATAGACAACATCGTTCTCGGTGCGGGTGTGGACGCCGACGAAGTGGTTGGTTGAGTAGGCACCATGCAGCGAATCCCAACGCTAACCGTGGATTTCCCGAGCTGGGCCCGAATTTCCCCCAAACGACAGGAACACGTGCGGCGAGTAGCGGTTTTGAGCATGATGTGGGCCGACGAGATGGGCGTGTCGGGTGAAGAGCGTGATCGATGGCTCAAGGCTGTTGCCTTACACGATGCATTGAAGAGCGCTCCCAAGGAGGTGCTACTGGAGCTTGCACCCGACTCGTGGGGTGTAGACGCACTGCGTCATGGTCCGGCCGCAGCGGTAAAGGCGGAGCTAGACGGGGAGGAAGATCGTGGCGTGCTCGACGCCGTCCGTTACCACTCGATCGGGTATGCCGACTGGGAACCGGTGGGTCAGATCCTCTACCTGGCGGATTTCTTGGAGCCAGGCAGGTCTTTCCACAGCCGCGAGCACGAGTCTCTGATCTCGCAGGTGACCACAGACTTGGAAGGTGTGCTCCGTGCCGTGGCAAGTGAACGGGTCACGGGGACAGTCGCGCTCGGAAAGGCGCTGCTACAGGAGACCGTCGAGTTTTGGAACTCACTCGTACGCACATCCTAGCGGGGGTTGCGGCGCTCCTGCTAGTCGGTGCCGCTGGTGCCTGGTGGTTGGGTCCGGAGAGCCGCACCAGCCCGGGCCTTCCCGTTCCAGGGGAGGGCGACCGAATCATGGTCGAGGTGTTGAACGCCACGAGGGTCGACGGGCTGGCCAGGACAATGACATTACGACTCCGCCGAGCGGGCCTGGATGTGGTGTACTTCGGAGATGCGCGAGAGGGCGCGCTCGACTCAACACTGATCCTGATTCGGCGGGGTGACTCGAGCTTTGCAGGGCGGATACGCGACGCGATTGGTGGTGGGCGGGTCGTCATGGATCCAGACGACGAACTCCTGCTCGATGTGAGCGTGCTACTTGGATTCGACGTCGTTCCGGAGGGTCGTATCGACCCGTAGCTGACCGCAGGCACCGCTGATGTCGAGGCCGCGACTGCGCCGGATCGTCACTTGGGCTCCAAGCGACCGCAGCAGGCCGGCGAATTGCTTGATGCCGTCATTGGACGACGGTTCCAATCCCTGAGCCCCACCCGGATGCAATGGCAGTAGATTGACCAGAGCCCCCGCATCCCGTGCGATTTGGGCCAGGTCTCTCGCGTCGGCTTCCGAGTCATTCATTTCCTTGATCATTACGTACTCAAATGTGACCCGTTTGCGGAAGGCACGCATTGCATCCAGCACTTCGGCGAGAGGGTATGTCCGATCCACAGGCATGAGCCGGCCGCGTCGGTGGCTGGTTGGTGCATGGAGCGAGAGTGCCACCTTGAATTGCTCGCTGCGGGCTGCCAGCCTTCGCAGGTTGGGGACGATCCCAATGGTGCTGACGGTAATCCGACGAGCACCGATCCCCATGCCTCTTTCATGATTGAGGATGGTCAAGGCGCGGTCCACGGCGGTCCAGTTGTGCAGTGGCTCGCCCATGCCCATGAACACGACATGTGTTGGCGCGCCGAACCTCGGGTCCAGTGCCAGCTCGCGCACCTGAGCCGTTATCTCCCACGGCAGGAGATGGCGCTGAAAACCCATGGCACCCGTGGCACAGAACACACATCCGTATGCGCACCCGGCTTGGGAAGAGACGCAGAGCGTACGTCGCTTGCGGTCGGGAATCAGAACCGACTCGACGGCGGTGTTCTCGTCCAACCGCCACAAGAACTTCACCGTCCCGTCCACCGATTCCTGCAGCGTTTCGAGCGTCGGTCGCTGAAGCGGTAGATCCTGCTCCAATGCTTGAACCAGCGTTCGTGGCAAATCGGTTGTGTCACACCATGCCGCCACGGGCCGCTGCCAGAGACGCCGGAACACTTGACGGGCCCGGTATGCTGGATCGCCCCGATCCGCTATCCACTGGGAGACCGCAGATTCAGCCTCGTCGGGAGTGAGATCGAGCAGGTTCATCTGATGAAGTCGATGCTCAACCCGACCCGATACGTGGCTCCTACATCGTTGAGCCCGCTGCTGCTGGCCAAGTCGACTGCGTAACGGCCGACCTTGAGAAACAGAGCTACGGCCGGCCGCCACTCGTGCGATCCGAAAGCGCTCTCTCTGGTCACTGCCGCGTTGACGCCGAATACGGAACCGAGGAGTATCCCAGCTCCAATCGTGTGTTCCAGCGCGTCGTAGGAGCGGTAGCCGATTCCGTAGCGCGCGAGCACGTTGGCAGCAACACTGCCGATCGACAGCGACCGGAGGGCCAGGTACTCGACACCGGCGTAGTAGTCGGTCGTCACCTGCTTGCTGAAGTCGATGGGCAGGAAGTGTGTGGCAGCCGCGATCGTGAGGCGGGCAATGGGGGTCCAACGGATCCCAAAGTCGAGTGTGGCTCCGGTTGCCCGAATGATGTCGAATTGTTCGTTGTTGATACGGAGCATCGTTCCCAGACCAAAAGATCCCAGATGCAGTTGGCCACCCAATCCTGCATACTGTGTGTATACCGGAATCGATCCTCCCACGGCGCTGGGCGATGTGGTCGTACGCACGAGATCCCTGACGTCCAGCCGGCCCAGAGCGACCCCGATACCGGCCCTCCGGCCTAGCGATGTCGTAATGCCTCCAAGGAACCCCGAGAGGCCCAACACGTTAGAAGTGTGTACGATTTGGAGACCACCGCTCAGGGCCCCCGATTGCCGGCCCGCTGCCGGGTTCCAGGCCATGGCGAGTGGACCGACCTGGAGCGCCGGCGGAACCGCCAACGAAGTCGCCGCGACTCGCCATAACTGGGATGACTCGGGTGCCTGTCCCATGGCATGGCCGGCGCAGAGCATGAGGAACATCAAAGAGAGGTATGGTCGCACACCGGTAGGTTCGCGGGCCTCGGTTCCGGTGTCAAGCCGTACCTTGATGGCCAGTTGGGCAGGGCATTATGTTCTTCTAGTAGAGTCACTTGACGGCTGCCGGCACCTTGGGGGCCGTCTCCAATGTTGCTGCACTGCCCGGAAACAGGGAGTATTACCAGTCTCAGTGCAACACCAACCAACAGCATTCTGAGGAGCCAATGACCGCAACTGCGATGCGAACGCACCGCTGCGGAGCGCTCCGGGAAGCCCATGTGGGCCTTCAAGTGCGACTCGGCGGTTGGCTGCACCGCAGACGAGATCTGGGTGGGCTGATCTTCTTCGATCTTCGTGACAGAGATGGTATCGTCCAGGTTTCCTTTGGCCCCGATTGGACCCCCGCAGAGGTTATCGAGGCTGCCAGCGATGTCGGCACGGAGTCGGTAGTCCTGGTGCGAGGTGTAGTTGAAGCGCGCCCGAAAGAGGCTCGGAATCCCGCAATGAAGACGGGCGATGTCGAAGTACGGGCAACCGAGTTGAGTGTCGTCGGTCCTGCGGCCACGCCTGCGATACCGGTCTGGCGGACGAAGGGCGAGGACCTGCCAGCGGAAGAACTCCGGCTGCTGCACCGCCACCTGGATCTACGACGACCTGAGATGGAGCGCAACTTGGCCCTGCGCCACAGGTTGCTGCAGCGGACCAGGTCGACCCTGAGCGACTTGGAGTTCTATGAGATCGAGACTCCGATGTTGACTCGCCCTACTCCGGAGGGAGCGCGTGACTACTTGGTTCCGTCCAGGGTCCACCGGGGTCAGTTCTACGCCTTACCGCAGTCGCCTCAGATCTACAAGCAGTTACTCATGGTTGCTGGTTTCGACCGTTACTTCCAACTGGCTCGCTGTTTCAGAGACGA
>JAUVRV010000135.1 GCA_030597435.1 Gemmatimonadales bacterium
GATTGGTCTCAACGGCGGATCGATGATCTTGCGGACCGTCTGGCCCATAGAGCCGAACTGATTGATTTGGCCAGTGCGGATCGCCCATGCTCCCAGGGACACCAGGGCACAATACGCGAAAAACAGGAATGCCAAAGCGCGTACCACTTCGAGAACCATCATGCTCGTCAATTCCCCCAGTCCGGATTGCCACGGCCAACGCCATCGCTATAGTGAACGAATCTTAACCAAAACAGGCCATGGCGGTTATTTCCAGAAACGCTACCATATTAGGGAAAGTCAATGCATCGGAAGCCGATCACGCCAGACGGAGGTGGCAATGACTGAGCGAACCAAGCTGATACTGACGGGTGGGTTGGCCGCGGGACTAATAGGGTACGCCACGGTTGTAGTGGTGGTCGGCGCGCTCAACGTGTTGATGGGAAGATCTCTCTTCCATACCGCAGCCATGTTCGGATCGGCCATGTTCTACGGGCTCGAAGATCCGGCGACTCTCCGAATCGAGGCTGGGCCGGTGCTGGCATATAACATGGTGCACGTTCTCGCTTTCTTGGCCGTGGGAATGGTGACATCGTGGCTGGTCTCACTGGCCGAGCAGTTCCCGGCGGCGCAGTACTTCATACTGGTAGCTCTCGTCTTCGTGGCCTTCCATCTGTTTGCGGCCCTGCTTCTGTTTGCCGGGCCACTCCTGGGGAGCGGTGCGTGGGTCACGGTGGGGATTGGCGGCATCGCGGCTGCCGTTCTCATGGGATGGTATTTGCTCAAGACGCACCCACTGCTACGAAAGGAGCTGAAAGAGATCCCGATGGGGGAGGTACCGGCTGAGTAGAAACAGAGGGGGCAGCGGGGGCAGAGCACTTGAGTAAGCTACTCGGTGCCGGGCTGCGAGCGTTGCGGCGGCTGCGCTATTCTCTGAGCGGTCGAGAAACGCAACTGGTATACCATGCCGAGTATGAGTTGCCGGTGGCTGGTGTTCCGTTGGACCCGCTGCGTGGGCAGCGGATTCTGGCCTATCTGTTGGATCAAGGCGCCATCGGTCCGAGGGACGCAAGGAAACCGATTCCGGCTTCACTCCAGAACATCGCCAGGGTGCATACGTCCGACTACTTGGATCAGCTGGATCGTCCGGAGACCATGGAGGCGGTTCTCGGTTTTCGGACCAAGGATGAGACCTGGCAACAGTTCATCGATCTCCAGCGGCTAGCAGCAGGGGGCACGATCCACGCTACCCGCCTGGCCTTGCGCACGGGGGGTGTGGCGGTGAATCTCAGCGGTGGGTTTCACCACGCGAAACCCGACCGTGGCATGGGTTTCTGCGTCATCAATGACATCGCTGTTGCCGTTGCTCGGCTCCGAGCCAAGGGGTATTCAGAACACATCCTGATAATTGATTTGGACATTCACGACGGGAATGGGACACGTGTCGCGTTCGCGGACGATCCATCGGTGTACACTTTTTCTGTCCACAATGAAACGTGGGATCATCAAGCTGCAGTGGCCGACTCATGCATTGAGTTGGGTGCTGACATTGGGGATGACGAGTACATCGGCGTGTTGCAGCGTGAGCTGCCGCCGGCGGTGGCAAGCCATGAGCCTGGACTCGTGTTATATGTCGCTGGCGTAGATCCCGCCGCCGATGATCAAATGGGAGACTGGCGAGTGAGTCGTGAAGGGCTGTTGCGTCGCGATCAGTTCGTGATCGAGCAGGCGCGGAGTCGTAACAGCGATATGCCAGTCGCGGTAGTGCTGGGTGGCGGTTACGGAAACGATGCATGGCGTTATTCGGCTGGGTTTCTCAACTGGCTGTTCACCGGGAGCGAGCAGATCCCGACGGAAGATATGGACGCGATCGTGAGGCGGTTTCGCCGGATTGAATATGACGCGAAGCGCAAGGAAGCGAAGGCCCGGGCGTCGGCTCCAGATTGGGAACTGGATGAGTCGGACCTTCAGATGCCAGGCGTCGGGAAGCAAAGCGACGCACGAGTACTCGGTGTGTACACAAAGCATGGGATCGAACTCCACCTGGAACGACTTGGCATCCTCAATCAGATTCGTGCCATGGGGTTCGTGTCGCCAACGATCGCGCTCGATTCTCACTCGACTCTGGGGCACACCATTCGGTTGTTTGGGGATACACTGCAGTCGGAGCTGCTGTTGGAACTGAGAGCCCGACGCGACCGAGCATCGGTGCCGGACATGGAGGTCCTCTACGTAGAGTGGTTGCTGTTGCAGAATCCGCGCGCCGAATTCGGTGAGCGACCCCGTTTACCGGGGCAGGGTTACCCGGGGCTCGGGCTGCTACGCGAGATAATCGCGCTGCTGGTTGTAGTCTGTGAGCAAATCGGCTTGGACGGGATCCTGTTCGTGCCAGCTCACTACTACATGGCTGCCCTGGGCAGGAGGCATTTGCGATTCGTTCGTGCCGAGGATGCCGCCGTGTTTGAGGCCCTGAGAGACGCGGTCGCCGATTTGGACCTGGCAACTGCGACTCGTGCCATAGAGGATGGCCGCGTGGTCGATCGACGGAGTGGAGCGACCGTTTCGTGGCACACCCCGCCGATGATCATGCCCATAAGTGAACGGTTGGAGCGGCAGTTTGGCTCGGCAGGTTCGGAGGAAGTGCTCCTCGAAGCCTATGCCGGGTTGGACTACGGACTCAAGGCCGAGACCTAGGTTTGGCCAGGGGTCCCAGAACCGCGGCGACCAAGCGTGCCTGTTCCGCTCGGTGCTTGACCAGGTATCCCTCGGCGGGACTAGATCGTTCCGGTCGGGCAACGTAACGGATCGAGGCCCACTCCGGTTTGAGTTCCTGAAGCTGCGGTACGACCCATTTCCGCGCACCCATGTTGACTGGCTCTTCCTGCAACCAGACGATCTCTCTGACATTGCGATAGCGGCCGATCAGCTCGCTCACCGCGTCTTCCGGAAACGGATAAAGCAGCTCCACTCGCGCAATGACTACGTGTGTTGCGGCCTCTCGCTCCGATGCGGCAATGGCGTCGTAGTAGACCTTGCCTGAGCAGAATACGATTCTGGTGACTGACTCGGGTGGACCTGAGTGGGTCGGATCGTCCAATACGTAGTCGAACTTGCCCTCGGTGAGATCAGCTACCTGGGATACGGCTCGGGGATATCGTAGCAGACTCTTGGGCGTCATCAGTATGAGTGGTCTCAGCTGAATGTGTCTGGCCTGACGCCGTAGCAAATGGAAGTACTGGGCCGGAGTAGAACAGTTGGCTACGCGAATGTTGCCCTCAGCCCCCAAAGCGAGGTATCGCTCCAAACGGGCACTTGAGTGTTCCGGTCCCTGTCCCTCGTAGCCATGTGGCAGCAACAGCACCAAGCGAGATGTCTCTCCCCACTTGGCGAGCCCCGCGATGATGAATTGATCGATTATTACTTCAGCGGCGTTAGCGAAATCTCCGAATTGAGCTTCCCACATAACGAGGGTCTCGGGGGCCGCCACACTATAACCGTATTCGAAGCCGAGGGCTGCGTACTCCGAGAGTGGACAGTTGTGCAGTTCGAACGGTGCCGTGGCGTTGTTGAGAGAGCTGATCGGGGTGTATGTGTAACCGGTCTCAGAATCGTGAAGCTTGAGATGCCTTTGGCTGAATGTTCCGCGCTCCGTGTCCTGCCCCACCATCCTGAGCGGGATCCCTTCGACCAACAGCGAACCCAGCGCCAGCGCTTCGGCATGCGCCCAGCCAATTGGCCCGCCATCTTCAAACACCTGACCCTGACGTTCCATCTGTTTCAGGAGTTTGCGGTTCACGTTGAAGCCAGAAGGAATGTAGACCAACTGCGTGTTGATGTCGCGCAGCATCTCGAGAGACACTCTGGTCTCGGGCTCTGCCACAGCGGTCCACTCCCCACTCAAGCGCATCTGCTCCGAACCCGACGCTGCCTCTTTCCGGGCCTTTGCGCGTTCGTGTGCTTGCCGCAGATCGTCGTAGGCTTGTTCGGTCTCCCGCTCGACGTCCCCATCGGATATGACCCCTTCGTCGATCAGCGCCCTGGCATACAGATCCTTGACGGGCGGGTGCTGGTCGATCAAGGCATACATCATCGGCTGCGTGTAACGCGGCTCATCTCCTTCGTTGTGACCAAAGCGACGGTATCCAACGAGATTGATGACTGAGTCTTTCTGGAACTTGTCGCGGTACAGCATCGCCAACTGGACGGCCGCGAAACACGCTTCCGGGTCGTCCGCATTCACGTGCACGATGGGGATGTCGAAGCCCTTTGCGAGATCACTGGCAAAGTCGGTAGATCGCGCTTCAGATGGGTTGGTCGTGAACCCGATCTGGTTGTTGGTGATGATATGCAGCGTGCCACCGGTATTGTAGCCGTCCAAGCCGGCGAGGTTGAAGGTTTCGGCTACTATGCCCTGCGCGGCGAACGCAGCATCTCCGTGCATCAGGATCGGCACGACTCGGGTTGGTGAGTGCTCGATCCTGGTGCCTGAGCGATTTGTCTGTGCAGCGCGAACTTGGCCCTCTACGACCGGGTTGACGGCCTCGAGATGGCTGGGGTTGGGCATCAGAATCACATCCACCTTTTCCCCGTGCCGGCCCTCGAAAACACCGCTGGCACCGTAGTGATACTTGACGTCGCCGGTTCCGCGACCCGTTGCCAACGTGTCGTGCGTGTCGTGACCTCCCTCGAATTCAATGAGGAGTGATTCATAGGGAACGCCGAGGATGTGGGTCAGAACGTTGAGCCTGCCTCTGTGTGCCATTCCCATCACGACTTCGCGTGCACCTTGGCTGGCGGCGAGGTCGATTGCTGTCTCTAACACCGGCACCAACATCTCGAGTCCCTCGATGCCAAAGCGCTTCTGGCCCAGGTATGTGCGGTGGAGAAACTCCTCCAGAGCCGTGGTCCTGATGAGACTCCTGAGTATTGAGAGCTTGCGATCACTGGTCATCAGTCGCCGGTGGACGCCCGATTCGATCAACTGTCGCAGCCAAACTCGTTCTTTGCGATTTGCAATGTGCTCGATCTCGTACGCAATCGTGCCGCAGTACATCTCCTGCAAGTGCGGGAGCGCATCGGCAAGGGTGTCGCCCTCGACGTAGACTCCAAGCACCGCAGCCGGAATCCGTCGCATGATTTCCGGGGTCAGGCCAACGGACTTGGGATGCAGTGCGGGGTCGCCGATCGGATCGGTTCCCAGCGGATCCAGCTTAGCATTCAGATAACCGTGAGTGCGATATGCGCTCACCAGTGACATGGCAGAGGCTACGTGGGTCAAGAGATCCCAACCTACAGCCGGAGCAGGGGAAGAAGGGGAAGGTGGGGCAGGAGATGCGGACAATATCACCTCTGTCTTCTCTCCTTCCCCTTCTTCTCCTGCTTCCCCTGCTAATCCGACTTCTACCCCCATCGCCTCCGCCACCGCCTCATAGAACCCTTCCTCACCGTTCAGCAAGCGATCGATCTCACGGAGAAACAACCCCGACTCAGCTCCCTGGATGATCCGGTGATCGTATGTGCTGGTAATCGTCATCGTTCGGGTGCCGCCAACGTTTTGGATCATGCCGGTTGCGACAATGGAACCCTGGCCCTTCATGAGACGTGGGACCGAGGCTACTGTGCCGATGGTACCGGGATTGGTGAGAGTCAGGTTGGCTCCCATGTATGCATCGGGCATGAGCTTTCCATCCCGTGCACCGGCGACGAGGCGGTCGTACTCGTCATAGAACTGCCGGAACGTCATTTGGTCGGCCTGTTTCAATACCGGCACCAATAGTCTGCGGCTACCGTCTTTGGCGGTGGTGTCCACTGCCAGTCCGAGGTTGACCGCACCACGGTCCACTCGGTGTGGCTCACCGTCTTGCTCGACAACCGCGTATCCCATGACCGGATACGATTGCATCGCTCGGACGATCGCCCATCCGATCAGATGGGTGAACGAGAGCTTCAGGTCCTGCGGGTCGAGTTCCCGATTGAGTGCGGCTCGGTTTTGCCACAGCCGGCCCACATCCACGTCGCGGAACGAGGTAGCTGTTGGAATGGAGAGACTGGCCTCCATGTTTTGCAGCAGGCGGAGAGCCGGGCCTTCTATCGGCTCCGAAGAGCCGGATGGAGGAGGGGAAGGAGACGGGGGAGGGGAAGGAGACGAGGGAGATGTCACCTCTTCTTCCCCTACTTCCTCTCCTTCCCCTACTTCATCTCCGCTGCCCCTCACCCCCTTATCACATAGCTCCCTCCTCTCCTCCGGGACCGCGGCCGGGTCCTCGAGGTAATCCTCGTACAGGGCCTGGGCCAGGCCCGAATTGACTGTCTCGAATACATTCTCGAACACGATGGTTACCTGCTCTCACAACTGGGGAGGCCAACACACTTGAGTGAGTGAAAATAGGGTGGGCGGTGAGCCAAGTCGAGTTGCTCTTGCCCGCGCACGGTTTCATTATGCGAGGCTGCAGCGGCAACAGACAGTTTCTCAGGCCGGAGGTCTATTGTTCACTAGTCTACAGCATTTCCTAGCAGTTTGGCAGCAGGAATCGGCCCAAACCGCACGGGTCTTGGAACGGATTACGGACGAATCGCTGTCGCAGCCGGTGGCACCAGGGCACCGGACGTTGGGTGAGCTTGCGTGGCATCTGACGACAGCTCTGCAGGAGATAGCGGGAAAGGCAGGTCTCCGCTTCGATGGTCCCGGAAAGGTAGTTGCCCGACCGGCTACTGCGCAGGCAGTGCGCGATGCCTATGTGAACGCGGCGCGGAGTCTGGCCGAGGCAGTTACCGATGGCTGGACGGAGGAAACGCTGTCTGAGCGGCACGAGATATATGGGAGGCAGTGGGAGAACGGGGCCACGCTGATGGTCATGCTTCACCACGAGATCCACCATAGGGGCCAGATGACGGTGCTGATGCGACAGGCCGGTTTAAGGTTGCCGGGTGTCTACGGCCCCTCGGCTGACGACACCTGAGCCCTGCGAGCGTACCCTGGTCGGGCCGGCAAGTTGCATGACACAGTATAAAACAATACAATACACGAAC
>JAUVRV010000090.1 GCA_030597435.1 Gemmatimonadales bacterium
ACATACCGGAGGGATCAGACCCCCAGAACACAATGTCGTCTCCGCCCGGAGAGAGCCGAGGGCCCCATGACGTCCAGCTACCCGCCTCAATCGAGACCCTGTCCATTTGACCCGACCGCCCTACCAGGAAAATCGACGTCTTCACGTCCGGCACGGGTCCCGGCGCATACACGAGTGTACCGGACTCGGAGATGGAATACAGTGTCGTGAACGGTGCGGCGAAGACCGAGTCCAAGACTGGTACTGGCGTACCACTGACTTCAAGCCGCTCGATATCAAATGGCACGGCCCAGAGTTGACTCAAACGTTGATAAACGAGAAACCCGCTCTCCACGTACCGCGGTCCCCAACCTTCCTCTAGCAGTGTGGTGCGCTCGCTCGTCTCAGTGGAGAACAGAACCACTCTCCGAGTGGCGCCAGCCCCACCCCAGGCTGTGAGCAGCACGTGCTTTCCGTCCGGCAAGAATTGAGGATGGGACAACGCATATTCATCTTCTTGCAGGTGGCGATCGCGGAACGTGATCAACTCCGGTGTGCCACCAGATGACGCGACGACGCGAAGCCCCAAATTGCCATCGCTGTCCATGATGATCGTGCCGTCCGGTCCCCAGTCTGCGCTCAGAATCGGCTCGCACTCGCACACCACCTGGGGTAACCCGCCCGTGACAGGGACGGTCTTCAGGCGGCCGTCCGACCAGCTGTAGAAGCCCACCCACTGGCCGTCGGGAGAGAAGAACGGCGACATTGCGGATTCAGTCTCGGGGAGCTGCCGCGCTTCGAACAAATCGAGATCGCGTATGAAGATGTGCGTTGTCGTTTCGCCAGAGAGACGGCCGACGAACGCGATGCGCCGCCCGTCAGCAGAGATCGCAAGCACGTCTGCTTCGGCACCGCTCTGCGAGGCAACGGCGCCAATGGAGATCGAGTCTGCCGGGTTTGGAGCTAGCGCCAGACGGACCACTCCATCAATGCTCGACGACGGGCCTCCGGAAGGCCACAGGAGGAGACCGAAAACAACGACGCTCAGCACGGCCACGAGACTCCAGGCGAGGAGCATTGGCATGGACCAACGCCTCACTCTTGCAGTATCACCCACCGAGGTGCTTGCGCTGTCCCACGACATCGACCCAGACATCCGCAAGCCATCGGCGAACTGCCGAACCGTCGCAAATCGGTCCGCCGCCAATTTCGCGAGCGCTTTCCTGATAGCCGAATCTACGTGCGGAGGCACCAGCTCCCGCGCGTCCCGTACGCTCCGTACGGGCTCCGTCAACACCTTTGCGATGATCGCCTGTGCGTTCGGGCCGGTGTGGGGAGGTTCCCCCACCAACATCTCGTACGTCACACACCCCAACGCGTACACATCACTCCGCGCGTCCACGTCTCGTTCACCGCTCGCCTGCTCCGGGCTCATGTAGTGAGGCGTCCCGAGGCTGAGACCCGTCTCGGTCAGACGTGTCCCGCCCGCCTCTGTCACCGCCCTGGCTATCCCGAAATCGGCGACAAGCGCGTGCCCACCCGTCAGCAAGATGTTCTCCGGCTTGATATCCCGGTGGACCACTCCGAGGTCGTGTGCATGGCTCAAGCCATCCGCGACTTCTCGGGATATCCGGAGAGCATCCTCGACTGAGAGCTGTGTCTCCCGGTTCAGCCGATCGCGCAGCGACTCGCCTTCGACAAACGGCATGACATAGAACAGGAAGCCGTCGGCCTCACCTGAATCGTGCAGCGGCAGGATGTGCGGATGCTGCAGGTTCGCCGTGACCTTGATCTCGTTCAGGAACCGCTCGGCGCCGATTACCGCGGCGAGTTCGGGACGGAGGACCTTGACGGCGACCTTGCGGTCGTGCTTCACGTCGTGGGCGAGATAGACCGTTGCCATCCCACCGCTACCGATTTCCCGCTCGACGGTGTAGCGATCGGACAACGCGGCCTTGAGGCGGTTCAACAGGTCAGTCACGGAGCGTCCCGGGGTGAAAGCTGGTCCAAGGTAAGGATTGGTAGATGGTTAGACTAGGTTGGTGCCTCGCAGGAGGTGCTGCGGCGGTCCCGTGAACGCGGCGGACCCACCGGCCCCGGTCCCCGTTCCCTGTTCCCCGCCCACCTGCCGTGTTTAGTTTCGCCTTGCTCCGGCTACCCGATGCAGGGAGATCGTTGCTTGGCTCACATCCCAGATGGATTCCTCAGCGCGCCGGTGATAGCAGGTGCCGCGGTATTGAGTGCCGCGGCGCTGGCGGTGGCCGTCCGTAGGTCGCAGAGCAGACTTGGCGAACAGGAGGCACCGATACTGGGTGCCGCCACCGCATTCGTATTCGCCGCGCAGATGCTGAACTTCCCACTCGGTGCCGGTACCAGCGCACATTTGCTGGGTGGTGTGCTTGTGGCCACATTGGTCGGCCCGTCGGTCGCGATCCTGGTGTTGTTCTCGGTCCTGCTGGTTCAAGCCCTGTTATTTCAGGATGGGGGGATTGCGGCGCTGGGAGCGAACACGCTCAATGTGGCTGTGATAGCTGTGGTTGGCGGCTATGGATCGTACCGCTGGCTGCTGGCGTTGGTAGGGATGGGAACCCGCAGAATGATCGCGTCCGCGGCCGCCGGGGCCTACGTCTCGGTAGTCTTGGTTGGAATCGCCGTTGCAATCGAATTGGCGTTGTCGGGTACCCTGCCCTTGGTTCCTTCACTCGTCGCGATCGGGGGTATCCATCTCCTGGTTGGTCTGGGTGAGGCCGCACTGACGGCCGCGATTCTGGCCATGCTCATGCGAGCGCAACCGGAATTGCTGCGCAGAGAATCGCCGCCACCACCGGTCCGGCGAAAATGGGTGTACGCCGTGACGGCGGTCTCAATGCTGCTCGCAGTCACTGCGGTGTATGCCGCCTCAGCGCGGCCGGATGCGCTAGAGGCGGCAAGCAGGAGGCTCGGTCTCGGTGAGTCGGTTGCGTCCTACTTTCAGAGCCCGTTTGCAGATTACACCGCACAGATCGGAGGTGCCTGGATTGCCGCAGCGGGTGGCGTCATGGTGGTGTTCGCAGTTGGATTCGGCCTCACCAAGATGATCGTGCGAACCCGACGCAACCCATGAGTTTTCATCACTTGGATCAATATGCTCACATCGAGTCGCCGATCACGCACACGCCTCCGGTGGTCCGGCTGCTCGGCACGGTGGTGGTAGCAGTGGGCGCCGCGGCACTGCCGCTCGGTGCTTGGGGGCATATGGCAGTCTTGGCGCTCTTGGTGGGCTTGATCGCTCTGTTGGCGCGTGTGCCGGCCCGGGTGATGCTGCTTCGTGTGAGCGGACCGCTCGCGTTCGTGGTGCTTGCCTCCACTGCGGTGCTGTTTCTGGTGCCCGGACAACCGGTGTTTCATGCTGGCCCGGTAGTCGTAACCGACGCCGGACTACTACGCTTCGGATCCGCCATTGGTCGCGCGGTAGTTGCCCTCGGTGCAGCCGTGATTCTCGTGAGTACCACCGGATTCCCGGACCTGGTGTCGGCGTTCCGGGATCTCCGGCTACCGCGTGTGGTCACCACGTCGTTGGGTCTTGCCTACCGATTGCTCTACACACTCGTCGATGAGATTGAACGGATCGAACGAGCGGCTCGGAGTCGCAACGTGGGCGCCGGGGCTCGCAGGCGTCGTCAGCTGGCCGTTGGCATCGCGGCGACAGCGTTGACGCGTTCATTTGCTCGCGGTGAGCGGACCTATCGCGCTATGCTGGCCCGCGGATACCACGGTGAGATGCCATCGCTCCGCACACGACGAGTGGATGTAAACTCGTTGATCGGACTTGGCCTGCTTACGGTGACCGTCTTAGCCACGACAATTTCCGCCTACATGATTCGGTAATGGCCAATCTCATCGAAATCACCGATCTGGCCTATCGCTATCCGGACGGGACCCCGGCGATCGATGGGATCTCATTGAGTGTCGAATCGGGTGACAGGGTCGCGATTCTCGGTCCAATCGGTGCAGGCAAGAGCACACTGCTGCTGCACCTCAACGGGCTGCTGCTAGCGCAATCGGGCAGTGTGACCGTTGACGGAATGAAGGTGACCGGGGAGACCGTGAGGGAGGTGCGGCGCCGGGTGGGGTTGGTCTTTCAGGATCCCGACGATCAGCTGTTTCTACCCACCCTGTTGGAGGACGTGGCCTTCGGTCCCCTCAACGAGGGCAAGGCACCTCGGGAGGCTGCGGCTCGAGCACACGGGGTTCTGGCTGATCTGGGGCTTGCCGGCAGCGAAGGGCGGGCAGCCCATCACCTGAGCGGTGGCCAGAAACGGTTGGCGGCACTGGCCACGGTTCTGGTGTCACGACCCCGGGTCCTGGTGCTCGACGAACCCACTGGCAATCTCGACGCCGAGGGTAGGGCCAAACTCGTTCGCCTGCTCCAAGAGCGGGACGAGACACTGGTCGTAGCGACCCATGATCTGGAGGTGGCTAGAGCCCTCTGCAGTCGCTGCGTGGTGCTGGACCGTGGCAAGATCGCTACCCAGGGTGACTCAGCCCGTTTGCTCGACGATGCGTCGTTTCTCCAGCAGCACCGGCTGACAGTACCGCTCGGCGACCGAGCGCTACGTGGTTCTACTGGGACTCGCTCGCCCAAGAACCCGCATAATCACTAGGGTTTGGGACTTTCGTATGCAATATTTTGCTGCTATATTCAAAATATTGTATGCCGGAACACCATACAGAAAATCATAGTCAGCTCCAAGTTTTTGGAGACACGGTCCACGAGAGGCTTAAGTACTGGCGTACCGAGGTTGCCAAGGTCTCGCAAGCCGAGTTATGTCGAGCAGTAAATGCGCAGCTGCCTGCGGAAGACCACGTGGCGGTGACAACGGTTTCGAACTACGAGCGAACGACAGAACCGCGCGCGTCTTTCCTGGCGGCGCTGAAGCTGGTGTACCCGAAGCTGAGTCTCGAGTGGTTCGTTTCGGGCGAAGGGCGCCCGTTCCAGGGGAGCGCCAGCACGCTGTCCGAACGCATGCAGGTTGCATCCGGTCGGGGAGAGACAACGGTTTCGGGCCTCATGGATCAGCCTGGGATGCACCGCTTTCGGGTGCTGCCGCAACCGGCTGCTTACATACTGCTAACGTTCTTGGATGAGGTGCGGCAGTCTGTTCCGGATTACCAGAGCGATCAGAGCCGGTCGTGGCGAGATTTCCTGCAGCGGTTTTCGCACTTCTTCTTCGAGCCGTTCCAGTCGACCCGGCATTTCCAACCTGTGGATATGATGTCCGATAGCGAACTCACGAATTACACGATTGCCCTGGTCGGAGCGTTGCGTCCCCTAGTGACGTCGCTCCATGAGCGCTAGTGAGGGGTTGCCTTTCTAGTTGTCCTGTTGGGCTTCTTTGACATCAAAGAACAGCCCGGCCTCCACGCAAGCAATCAATCCTGTCAGGTACTCGCAGAACCTCTCGCGATTGATCCCAGCCCTGGCCTTCACGACAATAGGCCACCTCGAGGCGGCGTAATCCTCACCGACGGCACCCGAGATCGCGGTGTCACCCTTGATCTTCCCGTAGAAATGGTCGCCTGCCCATCTGTCAGCGTCGTCCACGAGGTAGATACCGCAAAGCGGACCCTTGCCCGGCGGTGACCGGGCGGCGACTCCCGAGCCGTGTTCGAAATCGATCTTGTTCGGGTCAACGGTATCCTCGTCTCCTTCCCCTGGGGCCATTCCGGGTAGGGTCGTGCCTGACCAGCGCCAGTAGATTGCGGGCCCGATGGCCGGATCCATGAAGAAGCCTTCGTCTACCGCCTCGTACAGCTTGGTGAGGTACCAGGAAAGATGTTCTCGGGTGACGTCGGCCTTGGCCTTCACCGTCAGTGGCCACTGACAATCCGCGTAGTCCTCACCGATCGATGCGGTGAGGTGTGGCAGATCGCCGCTACCACCTTCTTGGCTCACCTCTTTAGCGTACGGGTCCCGCATGCCCAGTGTGTATATCCCGCAGATATGACCCCTGCCGCTACCGGAACGCTGAGGCATCGAATCTCCTTGGTTGGCCCGCTGGGCCTGCGTTCGTCTGTCTTCGTCCTGAAGTGTAGGGAAACCGCGCGCGTGCGCCAGGGGGGTACGTCACCAAATGAAGCCTCCCAATCTTCACTCTACGCGATAACTTTATGCCCGTCCCAATCTAGCCTTAGGCTGATTCAGACAGTTCACAGTCAATCATACCCGGGATGTCTCAACGACCCTCCCGGGTCGTGAGGAGCACGAAGATATGAGCGGCGATATTCAAGTCCCTATTCCAGTGAATGAGCCGGTGCGCATGTACGCACCCGGCACGCCAGAGCGTACGGCTCTCAAGGCGAAGTTGAAGGAGATGGCGTCGCAGGAGATCGAAATCCCACTGCTTATCGGCGGCAAGGAAGTTCACACAGGCAAGACGGCCAAGAACGTGATGCCACACAAACACGGGCACACACTCGCTACCTGCCATTGGGCCGGTGCTGCCGAAATCGAGGCTGCGATCAAGGCCGCGAAAGAGGCACAAAAGGAATGGTCGCTCTGGTCCTGGGAGGAACGGGCAACCGTTATGCTGAAGGCCGCCGAGCTTCTGGCGACGACGTGGCGGGACACGCTCAATGCAGCCACCATGCTGGGTCAAAGCAAGACCGCCAATCAGGCCGAGATCGACGCCGCCTGCGAGCTGATCGACTTCTACCGCTTCAACGTTCACTTCGCGGAGCGGTTGTATCAAGATCAGCCGATGTCGGCCCCGGGCATGTGGAGCAGGCTCGAGTATCGTGAACTCGAAGGCTTCGTCTATGCAATCACGCCCTTCAACTTCACCTCGATCGCCGGGAACTTGCCGACCGCGCCCGCGCTGATGGGCAACACGGTGATCTGGAAGCCCGGAAGAACGACGATCTTCAGTGGCTACTACATCGCCAAGATGTTCGAGGCTGCCGGGATGCCACCGGGTGTCATCAACTTCGTTCCCGGTGACTCCGGCCAGATCACCGACATGGTGCTGGCGAATCCCGAGTTCGCAGGAGTGCATTTCACGGGATCAACGCCGGTGTTCCAATCGTTCTGGCGTACGATCGGCGAGAACATCCACAAGTACCGCTCCTATCCGCGCATCGTGGGTGAGACCGGCGGCAAGGACTTTATCATCGCCCATGCCAGCGCAGATGTGGACGCGCTAGTAACGGGAATCGTCCGCGGCGCCTTCGAGTACCAGGGACAGAAGTGCAGTGCCGCCTCGAGGGTGTATATCCCCGACACGATGTGGGCGAGGATGAAGGATCGCTTGCTCTCTGAGGTCGAGTCGATTCAGATGGGCGACGTGACCGATTTCCGCAACTTCATGGGAGCGGTCATAGACGAGAAAGCATTCAAGAAGATCACCAGCCACGTTGAGGACGCTCGCAACTCGCCCGACGCCGAAGTCCTAGTCGGTGGTGAGTCTGACGGCAGCGAGGGGTACTTCATTCGGCCGACGATACTGCAGGCAAAGCGCCCCGACTATGTGACTATGTGCGAGGAGATCTTTGGCCCGGTCTTGACCATCTACATCTACCCCGAGAACCAGTGGGCCGAGACCCTCGAGCTGGTGGACAACACGTCTCCCTACGCACTAACCGGCGCAGTATTCGCCACCGATCGGAAAGCTATTACGGAGGCACACGCCGCCCTCAGGCACGCCGCCGGTAACTTCTACGTCAACGACAAGCCAACTGGTGCAGTGGTAGGCCAACAACCGTTCGGTGGTTCTAGAGCCAGTGGCACCAACGACAAGGCTGGCTCGGGACTCAACTTGGTACGGTGGGTGTCAGCCCGCACGATCAAGGAGTTGTTCGTGCCGCCCACGGACTACCGGCACCCGTATATGGGGGCTGAATAGACGCATGTGACCCCCACCTTCCGCCAAATGTGATCTACATACTTGTCTAACCGCCCGTATCTAGGAGATTTACGTAGTTGAATCTCTTGGAGTCGGGTGGTCCTATGGCAATCATGTGGAGGTCCGGAAGCTTCGTTTTACTCGCGGGGGCGTTGGCCCTTGGTTGTGAACCCGCCTCGGTCACGGAGGCGAGGGATCAACTCGGCCGCGGTGGCGAACGCGAGGTTGAATACATCTTACCGGTCATAGCAGACACGTTCAGCGTCGAGTCGCTGCTTGACGAAGACGTCGTGGTCGTGACCGCGGATAGCCTTCTGGGAATCAAGCTGGACACCCGGTTGCTCTCATACGGGGTGGGTGTCTTTGCGCCCTTTGTGAGCTTTGGCGACTCGATTCCAATTGTGGCGCATCAGGAAGTGGTGCAAAACGCTGCACTCAACCAGCTGGACTTCGGAGATATCGAGGACGCCATGCGGCAGGTCGATATCAATGATGCCAGGCTCCATGTGAATGTGAGCAACACGGCGGATATTGCTGCGGTCCTTGTTGATTTCAATCTCGGTGTGTCAGAGCTGGACGCGAGCGGGCAGTTGCCGCAGCCACTCGTATACGAGACCGACTCACTAGGCGCGCCCATACTTGTCCCCGTCGCCGAGACCGGTCAGAACTCGCTCACTATAGCAGCCAACTCCGATACCTCGTTCACGCTCCAGGGTGGTGCCTTGGTG
>JAUVRV010000224.1 GCA_030597435.1 Gemmatimonadales bacterium
AGGTCGGAGTCAACTACCACCGAGTCCGGTGGCACCACTCTCACGACGCTGCCCGGCTCGGTCACTTGGGACTCGGTCACAGGATCAACCGCCAGCGGCGGGGTCGTCGGCCTAGCCACCGGCCGTCCTGCGGCACCGGCTACTGCGGTGTCAACCGCTGTGACCTGAGCCGAATCGCCTGGACCAAACCCCGCGAGGGAAGTCACCGACCTATCTGGCGGGAACAGAATTGAAGGCAGTACGGCAACAATCAGCATCAAGCCGATCGCCATGAGTAGACGGCGGTCCATTCAGTTACACTCTATGGAACGGGGTCAAAACCGCCATCATGAAACGGATGGCACCTGAAAATTCGCCGCAAGCCCAACCAGCTCCCCCTGAGCGCACCATAGCGCTGCACCGCCTCCATTGTGTAAGTCGAGCACGTGGGATAGTAACGGCAGGGTGACGGAAACGGAGACGTCAGAATCTGGTAGAGCCGGATCAGGGCTGTTACCATCTGCCTGGGCCACTGCGTGGGTCTTAAAGTGATTGCAGCCATCTCTCTAGATCGGCGGCGAGATCGCGGAACTCGGCCTCATAGGCACTGACGCGGGGCCTGAGTACGACGTCTATCGATGCCAGTTCTGGGAGGACACTACGACGTGCGATCTCCCTGAGTTTCCGGCGCAGTCGATTGCGAGCAACAGCGGTAGCACCGTACTTCGGCACCACCAGCCCCAACCGCGGGTGCCCGAGGTCATTGGGTACCCAAAACACGTCGAGCCTCTTGGAACCACGGTGGCACCCACCCTTGACCACCGCTCTAATGTCCGAGGCTCTTACCAGCCGCCAGCTACGAGGGAGTCCCTCCGACGTCAAACGTGAGCGTGCTTTGAGGGCACGCGCACGGCCACTTGCCTGCGACCCTTCCTCCGCCGCCGATTCAAAATGGCCCTTCCCCAGCGCGTTTTCATACGCGCCCTGAAGCCGTGCTTGTTCTTCCGCCGCCGGTTACGGGGCTTATATGTTGGTTTCATCCTACTCCCTCATTCGGCCGTGAAAACTAGCCGGGCCCGGCGCTCGGGGTCAAGGTTGACTTTTCCACATCGGAGAGATACAATCGGTCGCCCTTAAGTAATACCTACCCTTATAGATAAAGCCATTAATGGAGTTGTCAGTCAAAGAGACGTGGAACCGCCTGCTGGAAGAGGCCCGGCACGTCTTACCCGACGCCACTGTCAGAACCTGGCTCGACCCGGCCGAGCCGATCGCGCTCAGTGAAGGTCGCCTGATAGTAGGCACACCCGACCAGTTCGCGGCCGAGTGGAATGAGTCCAAGCACGCCTCCGTGTTGTCACGACTGGCAAGTGACATTTTGGGAACACCGCTCGACGTGGTATTCCAAGTCCAGGAGGAGCGGACCCAGCGACCACAGATGGACTTCTTCGTATCGCCCGCACCGTCTCCGAAAGAGCCGGGGGGCAGGGGTGCGAGACCGCTCAACGAGCGCTACACGTTCCGCACGTTCGTAATCGGTAAATCCAACGAACTGGCGGCAGCGGCAGCCCACGCGGTTGCAGCCGCACCAGGACGAACCTACAACCCGCTGTTCATCTACGGAGCGACGGGACTCGGCAAGACCCACTTGATGCAAGCAGTGGCTCACGCCGTAATCGAGCGGAATCCCGACAGCCACGTCACGTACATGGGCGCAGAGCAGTTCATCAACGACGTGATCGAGAGTATTCACGGTCGTAAGATGCCGGAGTTTCGCAGGCGCTACCGTGAGGGTGTGGACATCTTCTTGGTGGACGATGTCCATTTCCTTGAAGGTAAGGAAATGACGCAGGAGGAGTTCTTCCACACGTTCAACGCTCTACATGAAGCCGGCAAACAGATCGTCCTCACCTCCGATCGACCGCCCAAGGAGATCCCGGGTCTGGAATCCCGCTTGATCAGCCGATTCGAGTGGGGCATGGTTGCCGACATAGGTCATCCCGATCTGGAGCACCGCATCGCCATCCTCCGTAAGAAGGCGGAGCAGGACCATCTCGAACTCACCATCCCTGACGATGTCCTGCGGTTCATTGCCGAACACGTCCGTACTTCGGTGCGGGAGCTGGAGGGATGCATCATCAAGCTGCTGCTCTTTGCGTCCCTCAAGCATCGTGAGGTATCGATCGATCTCGCCCGAGACGCCCTGGCCGACAAGATCCAACACGCGCCAGGTGGCATTGAAGCGCCTACCGGAATGCCCTCAGTCGATCGCGTACAAGAGGTAGTTGCCCGGCGGTGGGGCGTAACACCCGAGGGACTACGGTCGAAGGCCCGCACCAAGACCCTCACAGTGCCACGCCAGGTCGCTATGTACCTGACCCGTGATCTCTTGAGCATGCAACTGGTAGAGATTGGACAGGCGTTTGGTGGCCGAGACCACTCAACCGTGATCCACAGTCTTGATAAAGTCCAACGTCAGCTGAAGCAAGACCGGAAGTTCCGTGAGCGGGTCGAGTTCGCGAAACAGGAACTGGTGGCCCCGTAGTGATGTGGAGAGTGACTGTGGATTCCGGTAGTGGAGGTGGATCAAGAAGCATACCTCCACACATCATCCACAATACCAACACCGAACCTACACTAAGCGTGCCGCGCCAAAACCCTAGGTGTGAACGCTTTACGGCGGTTGTCCAGATATCAACGATGCCTACTACTCCTACTAGATTAATATATCAAGTAGTAAGTAGTACTAATATCCACGCGCAGGGAGCAACATGAAGTTCACAATTACGCGGGAAAGTCTTCAACAGGGCCTGGTGTCAGTTGCCGCTAGTGTACCAACCAAGACAACGCTTCCGGTGTTGTCGAATATCCTAGTCGAGGCGTCGGCTGACGGAGTTCGGCTTTCGGGAACCGATCTAGATATAGCGGTCAGCATAGTGGTGCCAGCTGAGGTGGATGAAGAAGGTGCAGCTACTCTGCCTGCAAAGAAACTGGTCGAGATCGTTCGTGAGCTGCCCAGTGCCGCTATTAGGCTGACTGCAGCCAGTGAGCAACGGGTGCAATTGGAGTGTGGTCGTTCGAAATTCAAGCTCTTGGGTATTTCCAAAGAGGAGTTCCCCAGCTTCCCGCCGGTGGACTTTGCTGACTCATGGACGGTGACTTCAAGTGATCTGCAGAAGCTCATCAATCATGTAGCGTTTGCTGCGTCGACCGAAGAGAGCCGTCCCATTCTCAATGGGGTCCTGTGGGAACTGCGTGCTGACCATATGAGGATGGTGGCTACCAATGGGCATCGGCTTGCTCGGATGGATGTGCCTATATCGAGTGGTAGCGCATCCTCCGATCTGATCGTGCCCCCCAAGGCACTGGAGCAGGTGAGGCGTCTGTTCGGTCCTTCCGACGAGATCGAGATTGCGAGGAGCGACAATCACCTCGGCTTCAGATGTAGTTCAACCGTGGTGTTCACCCGACTGATCGAGGGACCGTACCCGAACTACGAGCAGGTGATACCAAAAGAGAACGACAAAGAGGCGACCATAGACAAGCATGCCCTCACGTCAGCATTACGGCGTGTAGGCGTTGTAGCTAGCGACCAGACGCACAGGGTGCGCCTAGGGTTCGCGCCTGGTACACTGGCTTTCTCGGTTAGCACACCCGACTTGGGGGAGGCGCAAGACGAGATCGCGATCTCGTACGGTGGTGAGGAATTGGAGATTGGCTTCAACGCCAATTACCTGCTCGACATTCTCAAGTACATGCCGACTGACGAAGTCCGCCTGACCTTCAAGGCACCGGAAAGAGCAGCAACGATAGAGCCGGCAGAGTGGGACGACCCGGCCACTTATCTCTGTCTGGTAATGCCGCTGAGGTTAATAGACTAAGGGACCCGAGTCACCCTGTAGCAATGGGTTGAGGCGCCGGTGCATTTACCTACGTATCGGTATCTGCCTGTTGGAGGCGACACCAGTAATACTGCCGACATCCAGACCCGATGAGGCGCCACTCGAGAAAGTGCCGCCAAATACCAGACGGCGGTTTCCACCGATCGCCAGTCCGAGAAAGAACCGATCCATGACGAAGTCACTCCCGAGGTTGACAGCTGTGATCGCTGCAAACGGGATGGGTTTGGGTGTGGTTATGCGAGCACCGGCCCGGTAAGACATATGGACTCCGGCACCGCTAATGCGGTTCTGGGCCAACAACTCCCCAGTGAGCTGCAGAGCGTTTTCCGGAGCCGACCACGCGAGACCAAGTACACCCGTCGCTGGCAACTTGACGCCACGCACCCACGGCTGACCGATGTTGCGGAACACCAGGCTCGAGCTGACCGATGGCAGTAAATGGTATATCACGCCAGCGCCGAAACCACGGTCGTTCACATCACTCCAGTAGAGGCCAAGGTCGATTCCGGCGGCACCTCTCCGGAAGGGTCTCGCCAGACCGATGCGGAGCTGCTGGTTGGCAGGGCCACCGGACAACCGGTCTCGTTGGTAGCCGAAAGAGACACCGCGGCTGTTGAAACCGGCTGTCCACTGGCTTACTCGGACATTCCCGGTGTCGGGCAGGCTCAAAACGACTTCGGCCAGGATTGATGCCTCGCGCACGATGGCGAGTCCCGCAGGGTTGACCCACAACGCCCGCACATCATTTACCAGAGGTGTAAAGAGGTAGCCCTGAGACCGGGGTGGGAACGCCTGGGCGGCAGCATCAGTGACGGCCAATGCTGCTGAAACGGCTACGAGGAGTAGGGTCTTTCGCAAGCTACCGGCTGATCATTAGTGTGTCTGCTCGGGTTTGGTGAACCGGTATCACGATACCGGCTTCGGTCAAGTGAGCTTCCGCCTCCGCCGTGTCGGCCGCTACGAACCCCAGGAATCTACCATCGGCGCCGAGGTACTGGCGCGAATGGCGACGGCCCTGACCCTCTAACGTGAAGGCTTGGCCGGCCTGCACACCGGCTCCGCTGAAAGTGTACTCAGCGACGGTGACGAGGAGCAACGCTGTTTGGCCACCGTAATGGGTCCACTCGGTGGCTTCGTGCTGGCGAATCGTGTGAACGGTGTTTTCAACCCCGCCCAGGGTGGCAGAGGTCTCGAGTGTGTCGGTCCAGATTGCTCCAAGCTCGATGCCGTCATCGGGAATCACAGGAAAGAATCGCGCGAGCAGCCGACTGGAAACCTCGGCGGCCAGGCTACCACCTCCTTCGCCCGCGCTGAAACCGCTCAGCGCCCCACTGTGAGAGAGGATGCCGGTGTACGTGACTCCACGGGCCGAGTCGGCTTGCGCCCTGATCGCGCCGGCCTGGGATGCAACCACATGTGTGATGGAATCTATCGCCAGAGTGGCGTGGAGCACGGAATCCGATTGGACCACGTCAGCGGTCATGTAATATCGCATCCCGACCTCGGTCACATCGGATTGGTCGTTGAAGGTCTGCTCAATGCGAGAGTGGGTGACACCATGATAGCTGGCACCTAACGGCTGATATTTCGTTTTTGTGTCCGGCGCCTGTTCCTCGGTTTTCTGGGTGCCTCCG
>JAUVRV010000360.1 GCA_030597435.1 Gemmatimonadales bacterium
GCGGCCTTGCACCGCTAGCGCCTATCGATTACACTGTGGGTGTAATTCACCCACGTACCGGGTGATTATCACCCGCAACATCACGGCGATGACAGCACCAGACATACTCCCACGATTCTTAGCTGAGCCTTTGGTGAAGGCTACTCAGGTCAGTCCCGTAGCGGTGATCACTGGCGCCCGGCAGACCGGCAAAACCACTCTGGTACGATCTACTGCTGCCTTGCACCACTACGCGTACGCCACGCTCGACGACCCCGACGTGTACGACCAGGCCAATGAAGCACCGGACGACCTGATTCGGCGTGGTAGTCGTTTGATCGTCGACGAGGTGCAGCGGTCGCCGGACTTGCTGCTCGCGATCAAGCGGGCCGTCGATGAAGACCGGGTGCCTGGCCGTTTCATTGTCACTGGATCCGCGAATCTCTTATTGCTTCATCGGATATCCGACACACTGGCTGGACGCGCGGTGTACCTGACTCTGCGACCTCTCACCCGTCTCGGGTTACTTGGGATGGGCGAGACAGGTTGTTGGGAACTCTTCTTCCACGTGGAGCGCACTCACTGGGACCGAGCGGTTCAGAACCGAATCGGACCGCCACAAGACTGGATAGACATGGCGAGGCGGGGCGGCTACCCCACTGCGGCATATCACATGTCGCGCCAGGCGGACCGGGACATCTGGTTCGCCGGTTACACGGCGACATATGTCGAGCGGGACCTACAGGATCTGTCGGCAATCGAGCACCTGGCTGATTTCCGCCGCTTGATGCGCGCATGTTGCCTGCGACTGGGCAGTTTGATGAATCAGGCAGACCTATCCAGAGACGTGGGGGTCGCGCCGTCGACGGCCCAGCGCTATCTGAACCTGTTAGAGACATCGTATCAACTGATCAGGATTCCAGCGTATTCCGTCAATCGCACCAAACGCCTCACCAAGTCCCCCAAGCTCTACTGGACCGACACTGGTCTGGCGATGCACGTGGCCGGTGAAACGGAGCCCAGTGGTATGCACTTGGAGAACCTCGTTGTCAACGAGCTGCTCGCTTGGAGGGATTCTCAGGTCAGACCTCCAGAGATCCTCTATTGGCGCACCTCCAAGGGTGCCGAGGTGGACTTCGTGATTGAGTGGCGGGGCCAGCTGCTGGCCATCGAGGTCAAGGCAGCTCGCAAGGTGAGCTACCGGGATACGCGCCACCTGAGGACTTTTCTTCAGGAGTACGAGGATGTGGCACGTGGCGGTTTGGTCCTCTACACCGGTGACGAGGTATACTGGTTGGCGCGCGATGTCTTGGCTGTGCCGTGGTGGATGATTTTCTAGCACCGCCGCGGGATTTGCGATTGACGATTGACGATTTGCGATTTGTTGGCTGTGGGCACGGGCCATGGCTACCTCCGCGTCCACGTCCCCACCACCCGAAATCCGCGCCCACGCGACCCCCATCCGCGCGAATCGGCGGCCCTGCGGCGTCAGAATCCGCCTCCCTTGATCGTTATCTATTCTGAGGGGTACTGTTATTCTGGAGGGAGCCTCCCATGTCCCCACTATGCAGGGAATCGGTACGGTCCGGCAGCTGCCAGATGCGCGTCCTGAAGCGCACTCTGTTGGGGATCGCTACGGCCATCACCGTGGCCACCTTCGCCGCCTGCGACACTCCCGGCGTCACCCTGATCGACCCGGACCTGTCGGACGACGACGATCGCAGCTTGACCATCACGGTTCAGCTCGAGGACACGACGCTGGCGAGAACGCTCGGCTGGTCGCGCGGCGTGCCGAGTGCCGATGTGTACTTGATGCGCGTGGGTGATGAGTTCGATCCCATCACCATTGTGACCGACTCAACGGGCACGGCGGTGTTGGAGACCGTGCTGCCAGGGTTGTATCGCATGGCCGCTTACCGCATGCTGGGGGAAGAGGAGACCGGCCCCACAGACGGTGCTATCCGCGCGTTCGGCGACGGTCGTGTTGCGCAGGTTGCCGCGGGGCGAACAATTCCCATGACGCTCCTGGCAGACCAGCCGAGTAGTCTGGTGTTCAGTGAGGTACAGCTCGTAGGCCGGTATGATGGAACCAACTGGGCAGAGTATGACTGGTTCGTGTACTTCGAGCTACACAACAACACTGACTCCACGATTTATCTGGATGGGATGCTTTATGGACACGCATGGAAGACGGCGCGTGATTACGGAACATTTCCTTGCGTCGTGACAGAACCGTTCCGGATGGATCCGATCGGCTTGTGGTCCAACTGGCTGCACCGCTTCCCGGGAAGCGGAGCAGATTACCCTGTGGCACCGGGACAAACGGTGGTGGTGGCGTTGGATGCAGTCGATCACTCCGTGGTACACCCGAACCTGCCCGATCTCACTCAGGCTGACTTCGAGTTGCAGGGGCACGGTGATGCGGATAATCCCGACGTACCCAACTTGCCTGAGGTCGGTCCGGATATTTATTGGTACAGCCATGGAGTGGGGCCGACGCCCACTGCGCCGATGTTTCTGGCAAAGGCACTCGATCTGGATGCACTTGCACAGATGATAGACCCGTTTTGGGCGCACCCATGGGTGAGGATCCCGAGGGAAGCGGTACTCGATGTCGTGGACTTCGACGGCATGTCCCCGGACGTCGATGCGCTCATTGCGCCGCCGTGCGATTGGTCCGTGCACCCTAGTCTGAATCGGCTAGAGGCTGTACATGTGTTGAATCTATACGACGCAACCTTCACAGCGCAGCGGCGAGTCCTGCAACGCAGAGATGGACGTTTCGTACTGCAGGATGTGAATACGTCGTTTGTCGATTTCCTCGAGGCCAAAAGGAATCCTGGGAGCATTGGGAATCTGAGGGTCTCAGTGCAACGGGATAGGTAGATCGGCACCTCCTCTGAGATCGTTTACATGAGGGGGGTGAACATGGTGTGCCTGAGGCTGAGCCCATCGTCTTAGGCTCCGCCTCTTCTGCCTCCCGATCATGGCCAGCGCCTGATTCTACTTCTCATAGCAAATGCAGCAGTCCAGCCCCTGGAGACAGGAGCCACCCAAGTAACCACCTGGATCTTGACAGAAGTCATCGCACCACGCGTCTGGGTTTCCTTGATTTGCGCATGTGTGCGGTGGTAACGGCGAGCACGGACTGCGCGCTAGCGCCTGCGTTGCGCCGAACGTGAGGGCAGCAGCCACGGCCAGTGCGGCCGCGATTCGGGGAACAGCTTTGATCTTTGAGAACATTTGATGCCTCCTGGGTGAAATCACGGATTCCCGGAATCAGCGGATCAGCAGCGGGTTCCGGGCGATTATGCAATTCACTGACGCATTCGGTTGGATGACCGTTTGACGGGATCTCTAACCGCGTCAACAACTGAGTCGATCGCCGCAGCATCAACCAACGCTCCGACACGGGCATAGCTGACTCGACCCTCGGCATCGACGATCAACGTCTGAGGTGTGATCCCTGCTCGGTACAGTGCCTGCAATCGTCTGTCAGTCAAACTCACGGTCGGGAACTCGATGTCGTGTTCCTCTACGTAATCTCGTGTCGCTTCGACGCCATCGATCGAGATACCGACGACTTCAACGTGCGCACTAGTAGCTAGCTCTCCAGCAATCTGCTTCCATGCCGGAAGTGAGGCTTTGCAGAACTCGCAACTGGTGGAAAACACGAACAGAACCTGTAC
>JAUVRV010000134.1 GCA_030597435.1 Gemmatimonadales bacterium
TACGCCGACGGCCAACTGCGATCTGGGTTCGGTGGCCCGGAGGGATGGAGTCAACGGTCGCGATAGAGCAAGATAGTGGAGAGGTAACAATACGGATGCAGTAGTGCTTCGGGTGGCAGTCAACGACATGTGGAGGGAAGAGTGAGCGAGCAGCGGTCACAGAGTCCTATGATAATAGATCCGCCAGAGCGATTGCTGATGGGACCCGGGCCGTCCAATCCGGATCCCGTCGTTCTGAAGGCCATGGCCAGCAACATGGTTGGGCACCTCGACCCGTACTTCCTCGATGTCATGGATGACACCATGAGAATGTTGCGCGCGGTGTTCCGGACCGAGAATCACCACACGATACCGATGTCGGGGACCGGTACTTCAGGTCTCGAAACCATCATGCTGAACCTGATCGAGCCGGGTGATGATGTGGTGGTTGCGGTTATCGGCTATTTCGGTCAGCGTCTGGTCGAGATGGCGACCCGTGCCGGTGCGAACGTCCGCGTGCTCGAGTCATCGTTTGGAGAGATCGTTGAGCCCGCCCGGTTCGCAGCAGAGCTGGAGCGCAAACCGGCCAAGCTCGTTGCCCTGGTACATGCCGAGACCTCGACAGGGGCAGAGCAACCCGTGGCGGAGGTGGCGCAGATCGCCAGAGATGCCGGTGCCCTCATTGCCGTCGACTGCGTCACCTCTCTCGGTGGCATGCCGTTCGAGGTGGATGCCTGGGGAATCGACGCGGCCGGATCATGCTCGCAGAAGTGCCTCGGCGCGCCTCCGGGTTTAGGGCCGGTCACGTTCGGCCCACGTGCCATTGAGGCCGTCGCCAATCGGAAGGTCCAGACAAGCACTTGGTACATGGATCTCAACCTGCTGTTCCAGTACTGGGGTGATGCCGGTGGAGCCAAGCAGAGAGCGTTTCACCACACGGCACCTGTGTCTAGCATCTATGCATTCCATGAAGCGCTGAGATTGGCGCTCGACGAAGGGATGGAGTCACGCTGGGACCGGCATCGGGAGGCACATGAGATCTTCGTCGAGGGACTGCAGCGCCTGGGGTTGTCATTGTTCACGCCGGAGTCCCATCGTCTGCCGATGTTGAATGTGATCAACATCCCTGAAGGAGTCGACGATGCAGCGGTGCGAGGGGCGTTACTGGATCGCGGCATCGAGATCTCGGGTGGCTTTGGACCACTAAAGGGCAAGACCTGGCGGGTTGGGTTGATGGGGAACAACGCGAATACAGAGAGAATCGAGCGGCTACTGGGAGCTCTGGGAGAAGCCTTGTCTTGATCGTCGGAGGGTCGGCAGGTCGGCGGTCTCGTATACGAGGGGAGCGACCCACCGACCGTCCGACCAACCGACCGGCTACTGCCTTGCTACCACCATTGCCAACCGATCTCCCTCTGGACTCACAGCCAGCCGTGAGATACTCTCGATTCCGCGGTCAGCGAAATCGGCAACCTCCTGCCACTCGGTACCCTGCTCCCGATCCCATCGAAACAGCTTGGATCCCTGTGCGGTGATCGCGCTGCCATCGGGTAGCCACGCGTAGAACTCGTTGCCATCGAGCAGTTGTATGAGTGGAGTCACCGTGTGGTGCTCCAGATCGACTTCCTTGATCCACAGCTCCGGTATTCTGTGTGTGAAGCTAATCGCATTTCGGCTGGGCACCTTGTGGATGGATCGTCCCACGCCATACGCGATGATGGTAGCACGACCGGAGCGAGTGTCGGCAATCCGCATAGTAGACAACGGGGTCTCAGCATTGGCCAGCACGAACAGTCCTATGGTGTCGTCATCACCCCAGGCGTAATAGCCGACCGGTTTTGTCTCAGTGAGGACCACTCTTGCTCCAGAGCCATCCATATTGAACTGCCACAGCCGCTGAGTCGAGTCAGATTCCACACGCACTGCCGAGAACGCGTCACCTGAGGGTATTACGGCGGCAGAATACTCACTCTCGGGATCGGTCTGTGTTACTTGACGTGTTGCGCCGGTCCTGATGTAGTAGCGGTAGATGTCGGTCTGGCCTTCTCGGTTGGAGGTGTAGAGAATCCCCCGTCCATCTGGGGTGAACGAGGGCTGATTGTCGTAGCCCTCACGGTCAGTGATCTTGTTTGGCTTGCCAAACTCGAGCACTCCGTTCTTCTCGTCTACCGATACCAGATGGATGTCGAAGCCCGGGGCTCCTTGACTCAGGGCGCTCTCTGGTACGAGGAGTGCCGCGAGGATGACCGCGAAAGAGAACCGAAGTAGGTTAGACATGGCGATTTTCTCTTGTTTGTGTATGTTGCGCGAGCGCCAAACTTTACCAAGAAAGACCGGATGGTCAAGGCGGTGATAGGCAAGGCGGCCGTGGTTCACTACACTGGTTGGCTGCAGGACGGCACCAAGTTCGACAGCAGCGTGGGTGGAACTCCGTTCACGTTCAACGTGGGTGGTGGCCAGGTGATACAAGGATGGGACGAAGGTGTTCCTGGTATGAAGGTTGGAGGCAAGCGGAAGTTGGTCCTGCCATCCGAACTCGGCTATGGCAAACATGGAGCACCACCCGACATTCCACCCAATGCCACCCTCGTGTTCGAAGTAGAGCTGCTCGAGGTCAGGTAGGAATTGGGACTGGCGTAGTCGCGCGGCAGTTGTCACGCGACTACGTGACTAGCGCGCGTCCCGATCCCACACATTGTTGCGCCGGTCGATATCCGGAAACTCCTGTTTCGCATCTATCTCCACGCGAACTACTGGGGAAACTGTTGACACCTCCAACTCCGCCGTAGTTGCACCTGACAACCAGGTTTCGACCGGCACTTCCAGGTGCAGGGTGTCACCGTTCTGAAGCGTGACCGTTACACGTGCCGGCATGGGAACCCAACCACGATCCTCTATTACGATTGCGGTTGGCCCACTACCGGCCATGACGCTCGCAACGGCCTGGTCTAGGGTCCAGGTCTCGTAGTAGAACGCCCGCCAGAACCAGGAGAGGTCTCTGCCCGCCGCTGTGTTGAACCAATTGAAGAAATCCCATGGTTTGGGGTGCCTGTAAGCCCAGGTTCTGATGTATCCCTTGTAAGCAGGGTCGAAAACCTCTTCTCCCAGCAGAGCGCGCAGCGTGTTCAAGTTCGTGGCTGGCTTCGAGTAGGAGGCAGTCCCGTATGCGGTACCAGTATAGTGGAAATCACTGAGACGCATGATCTCGCCTTCCATGTCCATTCGTGCGACGGCCAGATAACCCTCCCTGTTGCCTGCGACCGGGTTCCGATCATAGAAGTCACCTTCGGCGTGCCCGTCATTGAACGATGTGGTCCCTTCGTCCATCCATGAGTAGCGTCGCTCGTCTGTACCCACGATCATCGGAACCCACATGTGCGCCAACTCATGTGCCGTGACACTGTAGAGACCTGACTCTGGAGCGTCATTGTAGCCGCCAATCAGTGTCATCATCGGGTACTCCATACCCCCGCCTTCGAGTCCGTTGCCCTCGACGGAGGTCATGTGGGGCCAGGGGTAAGGGTATCCCATCCACTGCGACAGGAACGTGATGCTGTGCTGGCCGAATCGCCATTGCTTGTCCCAGTGTGTTGCATCGCTTCGGTAGATGGCGTTGACCAGAGAGTAGTCGGCCATGCCATCGCCATCCCGATCGCCGACCGGCGTACGGGCGGCGTCCCACAGCGATTCCTCGGTTATGCTGAATGCAACGTCCCGTACGGTGTCACTGTGGAACTTCCAGCTGAGATACCCCGACTCGGAAGTATTCGTGGCCGTGCCACCGGTCAGTTCCGCTGCGGTGATGACGTGTACTACGCTGTCACTGTCGTGTGCCCGCTGGTAGCGCTCCAATACGGTTGGCGGCAGGACTTCGGCGGCGTTGGTCAGTGCGCCTGTCGCCATTACCAGCCAGCCGTTCGGGGCCTCGACCGTCAGGTCGTAACTGCCAAATCCGGCATAAAACTCGGCGTTCCCCAAGAACTGATCCACCTGCCAACCTACGACATCGTCGAGCACCGCCATCTGTGGATACCAATAGGCGATGTGGAACATGTTGTCCTCACTCCAACCCATCCTGCCACTCGCGCCTTCCTGTGGGATCGTGAAAGTCCAATCGATTACCAACTCAACAGATCGTCCGGGAGTGAGTGGCTGGGGCAAGCTTACCACCATGATAGTCCCGTTTACGGCGTAGCCCGACGTCTGGTTCTGGTCGGTTAGCTCGGTGAGTTCTTGGCCCGCAACTGTGACCTGCTTCAACTCTACGCCACCGGTCACCTCGGCCGGTCGGTTCCGCGTCACTCCCTCGGCGTGCAGGTTCTGATAGAGCTGCAGAGCCAGAACTGGAAGAGGGTGTGGGGAGCGGTTGTGGTAGACGATGCGGGCCGTCCCGTCCAGACGCTTCTCGTCTGGCATGATTCGAGCGTGGAGCGTGTAGTCCGTCCACTGCTGCCAATAGGCTCGCCCTGGCTCACCGGTCTCCGTCCTCGTGCCGCTCTCGATTGCCTCGAGGAAGTCGGCGGGTGGAACGACGGGGTAGGGAATCGGTCGCTCTGACACCGTCTGAGCTGAAGCGGGCAGCACCACTCCACTGAGAAGTGCTGCCAGCGCCATCGCGTGAGCGATCAGTCGCATGCTGTTGTCTCTCTGTCTATGAGTCCATGTGATGATTGCCGATTACCAGTCCTTCGAGGATCGGCGTTGCCACACGTTGTTACTCCTGTCTATGTCCGGGAACAAATGCTCGGCATCGATCTCTACGCGTACAACTTCTGCTCCTGCGGGTAGCGACACTGCACTGCGGTTCTTTCCTTCCAGCCAGGTTCCGACGGGAATTTCTCGAGTCATCGTCTGACCGTTCGCCAGGGTGATCGTGATTCGAGCAGGCATTGGTACTTGGCCCCGATCTTCGATCACGATCGTGGTGCCATCACTGCCTTCTCGCACGTTATCAACTGCATGGTCGAGGATCCAAGTCTCGTAATACCAGGAGCGCCAGAACCAGCCGAGGTTCTGACCGCTTGTTCGGTCGAATGTGTTGAAAAAATCCCAGGGCTGGGGATGCTTGTAGGCCCACGTGTCGATGTACTCGCGAAACCCACGCACAAATGCCGCTTCACCCAGGAGACCCCGTAACGCCACCAAGACCGTCGCGGGTTTCGAATACGAAGCTGTGCCGTATGCCGGGCCGGGGTAGTGGTAGTCGCTCCACCGCATCATCTCGCCCTCGAGTTCCAGTCGGGCAACTGCGAGATACCCGTCCCTGTCGGGATGGTCGTGATTCAAGCCCGGGAAGAACTCCTTCCTTGCCTGGTTCTCGTTGAATGTGGTCGTGCCCTCGTCCATCCAGGCGTGACGTCTTTCATCCGTGCTGACAATCATCGGCACCCACATGTGCCCCAGTTCGTGAGCGGTGACGTAGTACAACGCGGAGTCGCTGCGTGTGTTGTAGTCCCCGATCAACGTCATCATCGGGAACTCCATGCCACCTCCGATGATGCTGCCTCCCTCAACTGAGGTCATGTGGGGCCAAGGATAGGGCAAGCCGGTCCAGCGTGACATGAAATCGATGCTGTGTTGAGCGTAGCGCCAGGCGTTGGTCCACTTGGGTGCAGCGACCCGCCAGAATGTGTTGATCAACGCGTAGTCGGTGTCACCGTCTCCGTCGCGATCTCCGACCGGGGTGCGTGCTGCATCCCATAACGACTCACTTGTGGCACTGAATGCCACATCGCGCACCGAGTCGGCGTGGAACCGCCAAACCAGGAATCCACTCGGTGCGATTCCGGTCGCTCTGCCGGGACCGAAGTCCTCTGCCGTCAACACATGGACGACTTCGTCGCTATCGTGGGCAGCCCTGTAACGCCGGAAGATCTCGCTTGCCAGGACCTCTTCAGGATTCAGCAACCGCCCCGTTGCCATCACGACCCAACCCTCGGGTGCGGCGATTGATAGATCGTAGGTGGCGAAGCCGCTATAGAATTCTGCGCCGCCCAGGAACTGATCCGTGTGCCATCCGTTCACATCGTCATAGACCGCTACCTGGGGATACCAGTATGCGATGTGAAACATGTTGTCTTCGCTCCAACCCATACGACCACTGGCACCAGCTTGGGGAACCGTGAAGCTCCAATCGATGCTCAGGTTGATCGTCTCTCCTGGTTGCACCGGCTCGGGGGGAAAGACCCGCAGTACTGTTCCATTGACGGTGTATCCCGCCTCACCTGGCTCCGGCCTAGGTTCCAGCTCCTGATCGGCAACAGCAACCCCGCGCAGATCCACACCACCGGTCACCACTGCGAATCCGTTCCGCATTACACCTTCAGCATGGAGGTTCTGCAGTAGATTGAGCGCTATGTATCCGAGAGGATCGGGTGAGTGGTTGTGATATGTGATTCTGACCGTTCCCTCGACCATCCGCTCTTCCGGTGTCAGACGGGTGGAGATACGGTACTCGGCCCATTGCTGCCAATAGCGGGAGCCAGGTTCTCCTGTGTTTGTCCGGGTCCCGTTTTGCACCGCCTGCCGGAACTCGCGACTTGGTACTACCGGATGAGGCAGGGGACGTTGGAGCGACTGAGCTGGCAACTGACCGGCTGACATTGCTGCGAGCAAAGCGAAGCAACAGGCCAGCGAAGCATGGAATCGGGCCATCGTACGTCTCTGAGTAGGAGTCGTCACTGAGTAGATTCGTAGGAAGATATCAAGCCTAGATAGTAACACTATATGCCACCTCTGGTTCCACACTGCAACCGGACCTGGCGAGTCCCGATTGGAGATGGATTGTGAAGATTGTCGTATTGGGAGCCGGACGAGTGGGCAGTGCCATCGTAGCCGACCTGGCGGCAGATCGTGATTTCGTCGTCACGGTGGCAGACACGTCTGACGAGGCCTTGCGGCGTGCGACCTCTCTGGGAGCCGCGCACGTGATACATGCGGATCTGGCAGATACTTCGACCGTTGGGAATCTGGCGGCGGACCATGACCTGGTGGTAGGTGCCGTTCCCGGGCCCATTGGGTTCCAGACGCTGGAGGCGGTGGTCCAGGCTGGGACTCACTACGTTGACATCGCCTTTTTCGAGGAAGATCCCTTCGAGGCAGACGAGGTTGCCAAGCAGA
>JAUVRV010000383.1 GCA_030597435.1 Gemmatimonadales bacterium
GCAACATTCTCATGGTGTCATCCATGACATCGAGGAAGTACGGGTCGAGGTGCCCAACCATGTTGCTGGCCATGGCCTTCAGAACGACGTGATCCGGATTGGACGGCCCGGGTCCCATCAGCAATCGCTCTGGCGGATCTATTATCATAGGACTCCGTGGCCGCTGCTCGCTCACTCTTCCCTCCACATGTCGTTGACTGCCACCCGAAGCACTACTGCATCCGTACCGTTACCTCTCCACTATCTTGCTCTATCGCGACCGTTGACTCCATCCCTCCGGGCCACCGAACCCAGATCGCAGTTGGCCGTCGGCGTAATCCCATCACCTGCACCATTCCGTCCTGGGACAGATAACCGGCGCCCGCGTGTACCTCACGGGCTGGCCCCATCTGGTCGTCGTACACCAATCGAATCACTGCTCCGACTGCGTCGGGGTTCTGACGCGGTCCCACTAGACGGACACGCAGTCCCGGCTTGCCCAGCTCATTGTGGTAGAGCCGCGTCGCGTTCCCGTTCTGCGAAACAGCCAGGTCTACTCGCCCGTCTCGGTCGTAGTCCGAGAGACCCGCACCGCGCTGATCGCCGTACACTTTGACTCCGGTCTGGATACCCGCCTGCGCGAACATTCCCCCTGTACCGTCACCACGTAGCCACAGACCCCTGCCTGTCGCATAGCGTGGCATCAGCGGTTCTACCGGGTAAAAGTTTTGGGTAAGGAAGATGTCCTCGTTACCATCACCGTCGAAATCGGCTACACCCGCGTAGAACGAAGGAGACAGTTGTGCCTCCACCGGTAGCGGCACTGCCTCGAAACGGTTGCCGCGGTTCAGGAAGAGCATGTGATCGAATGTGTTGGCATCCAGATAGGACGCTCGGTCGATAGCTTCACCCACGAGCGCCTCGACGTTCGCATCGGCGTACTGTGAAAAGCTGGTGACCCGTCTTGTGACGAACGGGATCGCCGCACGCACCTGGCCCCAACCTCGAATGGGCGCCAAATCTCCCAGTCGCGGTTCGTATCTGGCCTCGAGTATGTCCATCGTACCGTTTGCATCGAAGTCCGCATAGTACACACGCAACGGGTGGGTCGCGTCAGCTTTCAGTCGCGTGTTCTGCCCCCAGCTCGTCGCCACAATGTCCATGAGGCCATCAGCATCGAAATCACCGACGGTGTTTCCGTTCCACATACTGAGAAACTGTTCTGTTCCAAACGACCCACTGGCATCGATGAAGCGACCGTCCTCGTTGACCAGGATGCGAATGGGACCCAGGTCCATGGCCAACAGCAGGTCCGGATCGCCATCCGCATCGATGTCGGAGAACACCGCGCTGGAAACCATACCGATGTCCGACATCAAGTCACTGTTCACCTCATCCAAGACGAATGAGCCGCGATCGTTGAGAAACAGCCTCGATGACGCTGCCACGGGATAACGTGCGGGCAGCATACGTCCCCCCACGAACAGATCCAGATCCCCGTCTCCATCGTAGTCGGCCAATGCCAACGGACCCGTACTACTCGCTGCTCCCGGAACGGCCTGCGAGACACGCACTCCCACCGCTCCTCCCGTCTGCTCCAGGGTCAGTCGCAACACCGACTCCGCCGTGAGGGCAACTTCGGGGTTCACCGCTTCGTAGTTGATCTGACCCAGCAGGAGCGAACGGGACGGTCCTGGAAGAGCTAGGATCATGGACTGATCGAAGACCGAAGGACTCATTGGCAGAGGAATCGGTCGGAACCTGCCGCTATCATTCCGGTAGAGAGATAGCGTGCCGCCCTTGCCGGTTGTGACAAAGAGATCGTCATCCCCGTCGCCATCGAAATCATGCCAGGTTACACCCGGGCCCAACTGACTCAGCTTGTGTCGCAGCAGCTTCTGCCTCACGAAGTCGTCGTAATCGGTCTCGACATGAACGTGATCCAGCATCGAACTCACATCACGGAACACCGTCTCGGTGGGCGCGACTTCTCGCAACCGCGATCCAATGGAATCGGGGAATTCGGAGGAGTCTTTGGCTCCGGCTTCGTCGATCTCATAAATGCGATTGGGCAGCGCATCTTCGATCACGGTCTTGAGTCCACTGCGCCAGTCAACAATGATCGTCACGTGCTCTGCATCACCGGTGGCGAACGTGTATACCGGGTCTGACCCCGACACATACATGCCGCCTGCGATCACTTCTTTGTGCTGTTCCGGTACCGGGCCGCCACGGACCCGGATCTTGGAGCCGATGCCTTGCGTGTTTGGTGCTGCACCCTCGAGCCTGACAGCGATCCGATTGCGCTTGCTCTCGTTACGATACAGGCCAGCTGGAAAACCGAGACGATTGGCGACCACATCCAGATCCCCGTCGTTGTCCAGGTCTGCGACGGCGGCACCTTGGCAGATGTCTCGCTCCGACGCCCAACCCCAATCACTGGCCACTTCATCAAATGTCAAATCGCCGTTATTGCGAAATGCGACGTTGGGTAGGTACAGGTTGGGAAAGAACAGTCGCCACCGGCGCCAATCGGCCGTGTCACTCGTGCTTCTGATCCTGCCTTGTGTGTCGGAATCGAGAAAGTCGAACTGATGGCCGTTACCCACGAGAATATCCTCGTAGCCATCCAGGTCGACGTCAACGAACACTACCGACCAAGTCCATCCGGAAGCTTCCACTCCAGCATAGTTGGCGATTTCGGCGTACGTGTTGTCACCGCGGTTCAGCAATAGGGTGTTTCTGCCGATCTGAGGGCGGTCCGTGATCTCACCCAGCACAACAGGCGCCGGTACCATGGACTGCACTTGCGTCTTCTGCTGTCGCGTGTTCCGGTCCAGCATGTCGATCAACAGGAAATCGTCGTGGCCGTCTCGGTTGATGTCAGAGATATCCATCGTCATGGTGGCATTGCTCGTAGTCCGCAGTGCCACCCGCTCGATCAACCTGACTCGCCCAGTACCGTCGTTGCTCCACAGTCTATCGGGGCTCTCGAAGTCGTTGCAGACATACAGATCAGGATCTCCATCGTCGTCGACATCATGGAACCGGGCAGTGAGACCCCAATCGGTTGGTGTTTCGGTGAGGGGCTGGCCGTCCTCGTCCAGGAACCGCCCACTCGTGAATGAAACTTCCTCGAATCGTCCGGACCCATCATTGAGATAGAACTTGTCGGGCTCAGCATACTCGAACCGCATGATCCGCCCGGGTTGTTCGATAATCCGGTAGTGTTCGCGAAACTCGGGCCTTACCACGTACTGACTGTCGACGGTGGGCGGATCACCGGTGAGTATGAGTTCCACAACGCTGTCGAACGCGATTACCGAGGGCGGAAAGACGTCCCTTACCGGTCTCACCTTGTTGTTGGCGACATAGAGATCGAGGTCCCCGTCGCCGTCGACGTCCGCTAACGCC
>JAUVRV010000216.1 GCA_030597435.1 Gemmatimonadales bacterium
CCGCAGCTCAGGCGGTGTTGCCGAGTCTTGACGCCGGAAACCCCACACTGTACCGGCGCCTGAATCGACCTCACCCTGATGTCACATTCCAGCGGCATGTGGACGGCTTGAAGGCTTTTCGGCAGGAGTACCATGGGGAACTGTGGATCGAGGTAATGTTGATCCGAGGGCTGAACGACGAGGACCGGGCGTTGGAAGAAATCACCTCGCTACTGCACCAAATTCGGCCAGATGAGATCCACATCAACACGCCTACTAGGTGTCCGGCTGAACCGTGGGTGGCAGTCCCAGACACTGAACGTGTGATGCAGGCTTCTGTCCTCTTTGAACGAGTTGCACCCGTCCGATTGGCACACGCTGCCGATGGAGCGTTCGACTTGGGCGAATGCGATCCCGTTGTGGATGGCGTCATCGGCATCATCACACGCCATCCAATGAGCGAGGAGGAGTTGGGGCGTGCGTTGGCGCGCTGGGCTCCGGGTTACGAGCGGGAGGTGTTGGCGAAGTTAGCCGAGAGCGGGCGTGCTCGAGTGGTTCTGCGGGGCACGAAGCGTTTCTGGCAATCGGCCTCGTCCCATTTTCCCACAGAACGCTGCAGAGGGAGCGCTTACTGCGCCCGTATCGTCATCTGTACTAGCTGCGATACCGAATCCGCCTGCATCTTCCGCATCACGCGCCCCCGGTGGATTTCCACGGTACGCTGGCTCAAGCCGAGGTCGATCGCGATCACCTTGTTCGCCTTGCCTGCCACGACCATGTCCATCACTTCCCGTTCTCGCGGTGTCAACGACTCAATCAGCGCAAGGATCTTCTGACGGTCCGCGAGCTTCTTGCGGGTGCTAGCATCATCGTCAATCGCATGCTGGATCTTGTCAATGAGATCTTGATCGCGAAACGGCTTCTCGAGGAAATCGACCGCGCCAGTCTTGACCGCCTTGACGGCCATCTTGACATCCCCGTGCGCGGTCAGGAAAATGATCGGCAGGATCGAGTGCAACTCGTCTAGCTTCTCCTGAAGCTCGAGTCCACTCATGCCGGGCATGCGGACGTCCAGAACGAGGCAGCCCGGCCTGGCAGCATCGTATGCCTCGAGGAACTCGGATGCGGAGGAGTATGTTTCCGACCTCAGACCGATTGAACGTAGCAACAGTTCGAGGGAAGCGCGTACGGCGGCATCGTCATCAACGACGAAGGCAGTTGTCTCATGCTGCGTCATTGCTGACCTCAGGTAGGATTGGTATCGAGAAGAAGAAGGTTGTGCCACGATCAGGGTTACGTGAGAACCACATTCTACCGCCGTGAGCGTCGATGATCGAGCGACTGATCGACAGCCCGACTCCTATTCCCGCTTCTTTCGTTGTGAAGAAAGGAGTGAATAGCTCCTCGCCGGCTGTCTCGGGCAAGCCACATCCGTTATCGCTCACGCTCACCTCCACCTCACCCTTCCTGCGCCTGACCGTACGGACCACAACTTCCTTGAGAGCAAGGTCCGTTCCGTCCATGGCATCGACGCCATTGCGAATGAGGTTCAGAATCACCTGCTGAATCTGGATGCCATCGGCAAGAACCGGAGGCAACGAACGAGACAGTACCAGGTGAAGTTGTGTATCGTGCAACCGAGTATCAACCGCTGCGAGCTGCTCGACGCTCCGAATCAGATCGTTGAGATCGCACTGCACTCGGGCGCTGTCTCGCTTGCGCGCTAGGTCCTTCAATCTATGAATAATGCCACCTGCCCGCAGTGCCTCATCAGTTATTCGCGTGAGGACGTCGAAAATCTCCTGGCTGCTGATCGCATCGCACTCTACAAGGCGTTGACACGCCTGGGCATATGTGCCGATTGCAGTCAAGGGCTGGTTCACCTCATGAGCGATATTGCTTGCCATCTCTCCCATCGTGCTCACGCGTGAGAGATGTGTCAGACGCTCCCGCAGTTCATGCTCCTTCTCTCGCAGTAGGCTCTCTCCCTCAAAGCGCTCAACGGTGTGGCCCAGCCTTTCAGCGATAGCGTCGAGGAGCTTACGCTCCTCCGCGTGGAATGGCCCCTCGTGCCGTTGCGGGCGCTCTTCCAGATAATAGACCTCCACGTCACCCACGTGCTCTCCGTACACATGAAGTGGAGCACGTTGTATCCACGGGCTCATGGAGTAGTTGTCGGTTGTGAACTCGTCCTCGTGAACGACGATGCGGGCGCATGTGATATCGGGATACTCCCAGGCGGATCGGAGCAATTTGACTGTCTCTACGAGAATGTATTCGAGTGAGCCCGCTGCATTCTCAACGATGTGAGAGAAGCCGTAAAGACAGTCGAGTTCCTTCACCCTCTCACGCAACGCACAGGTTAGCAGGCACAGTTCGTCAGCAGTCTTGGGCGCTGTGGCAGTCGCAGGGTTCGGCTGGGATTTGTCGCTCACCTCGTCGCTCCTCTGACATTGGGCTCGCCCAGGGTGTCCACTGACGTAAAGATGCCGCAGCGGCCATGCCCGGGGTCAGTCAATTCGCTCATATTCCACCGGGTATTGGTGAGCGAGGTCAATATAGAGCTGCTTGCCTCGGGTCCAAAACTCCTTATGACGAGCCTGGACATCTTGCACTTTCTTGGCAGGTACACCAGCTACAACTGTTTCTGCCGGGATCTCGACGCCATGCGGGACAACACACCCTTCAGCGAGAATGGCCCACCGGCCGATTCTCACATCAAAGCTCAGTACTGCCCCCATACCTATGACCGCGAGGTCTTCGATTTGGCTACAGTGGATGACGGCGGCATGGCCTATAGTGACTCGATCGCCGATGACGCTCAGGCTGTTGGGATTGATATGTACGGTCGCGTTCTCCTCTATCGCCGTACCGTGCCCGATACGAATGCTGCCGTAGTCACCTCTGAGAATGACGCCGTGCCCGATGTAGCAGTCCCCTCCGATCACAACATCACCGATAACCCGAGCTGAGTCGCTGATCCACGTACCTTCACCGAAGGACGGTACTCTGTTTCCAAAACGATAGAGAGCCATCGCTCTTCTCCCCCCCCTTCACGCAACCAGGTGTTTACTCCTTCACGAGTCCGCCCATTAGCTACGGCTTCAAGTCCAGAATGGGAGTGCCGTTCATCGCATCCAGACCTCGAACTAGCAGCACGTTCTTCTTCAGGGATACGAGCTGCACGCGAGTTATTCCAATCGGATTGGGCCGATGCGGACTGCGCAGGGCAAAGACTCCGCGTTTGGGGCGGTTGCGGTCACCCCGCGGATGTTGCAGCAATTCGTATCCAACGGACCGATGAAACCAGTAGACTACCGTCATTCGCCGACCTGGTTTCAGTCCGAGTAAACCGTCGACCATGGATGGGTCGAGAACGATTCGAGACTCGATTGACGCTACCGACTCAGCCGGTGCCGCCGCGTCGATTCCGCTCTCTACGTGACCGATGGCTCTGACTAACATCGGGCTTTGCGCTTCTCGACTCGGACTATCAGCCATCTGGTTCACCCATGCGCTGGGTGTACCACCAACACGGGTACGTGCGATGCACGTACGACCTTGTCGGCAACACTGCCCCAAACAAGCCTGCGGAGCCCGCCGCGCCCGTGCGTGGTTATCACAATGAGGTCGGCCGATTCTTCCTTGGCAGCTTCGAGGATTCCCACCGCTGATGGCATTGTGTCCTCGATCCTCGTCTTCACCGTTAGGCCATCCCTTTCAACGGTACGTTTCACGGCACTCAAATACTCCGAAGACTCGTTATGCGCGGCCTTGACCAGGTCACGTACATCCTGTGTGTCGATTTGCAGCAGAGGTGACCAAGCTGGGATCGAATCTGGTGTTACTCGAACCAAACTGTACTGGGCTTCACTCCCGCCAAACGAGATGGCCCATTGGAGACTCTGTTCGGCGAGTCCAGACCCGTCCAGCGGCACCACGATGCGACGGAACTGGTGCGCATCGTCTAGCTCGACCTCGCAGTTGGATTCCGGACGTACGAGCAACACGGGCATTGGAACGTGTCGGACAACCGAATCCACTACGCTTCCCAGCCAGGATCGGCTGAGTGGTCCGCGGCCATGTGTTGACATGACGAGAAGCTCGGGATGATGTCGCTTTGCATGTTTCACCAGAGCAGTGGACGGTTTGCCCGTCAGCACCGTTGGAAACACGGGTACCGAGGAGAATTCGGCGATCCGGGCTGCAACTCCATTGAGATAATTCGCAGCCGCTTCATCAATCAAGTTCACGTCCTTTGGCGATATCGTCGAAACGCGCCGCGTGGGTGACCTGCGCTTCTTACTCGATACCGATACCAGCCCAACCTGGCCATCCATTCTTCTCGCTACGCCGAGTGCAATTGGCAATGCACACTCGGCAAACTTGGACCCGTCAAGGGGTACAAGGATCGTTTCATGCCTCGTTGATCGTTGCATTGTCACAACCTCTTCCAGGTAGTTCTGACCGTCAGTAACGGACTTGCACTCGCAAGACGCGACATCAAGTCATCACAGTCAATGTCCCCAGAGTCTCCCGCACGGCGTCCGCAGCGTGGGGCGTCACGCTCAACGACCTGAACCCGAGCTGTACCAGGTCTCGCACCACCGCCGGGTCTGAAGCCAGCTCGCCACACACGGAGAGATCCCCTTGTCGGCCCACCGCCCGAGCCGCGTTCATCACGATTGCGAGAATCTGGTACAAACCGGATCTGTCTGTGTCTTGGTAGGCGAGAACCGCCGGATTCTCGCGGTCGGCAGCCGTCAGGTACTGAACTAGATCATTGGTGCCCACGCTCAGGAAGTCCACGACTTCGAGCAACGCGCCGGCACTTAGAGCAGCCGACGGGATCTCCACCATGGCACCCACTTTGACCTTGGGATTGAACGGTTCACCCTGTGCTCTGAGTTCCGCGGTCACTTGATTCAGGTGTGCCTTCACCGCCCCGACATCGCCGGTGTGAGTGACCATTGGCAGCAGGATGGAAACGTCAGAGTCTACAGCGGCACGTAGTATGGCCCTCAGCTGCGTCCTCAGCTCCTCCGGGAATCTGTGGAGGTGGCGCCGTATCCCACGTAGCCCAAGGGAGGGATTCTGACCCAAGCACTCTTGCAGCCCGGCCGGTTCCTTGTCGGCCCCGAAGTCGAAGGTCCGTACCACGAGCGGCCGTCCGGCGAGGGTATTGATGAGATCGCGGAGTGTCCGATACTGACTCTCCTCGTCTGGGACGGAGCCCTGATCCAACGCGAGCAGCTCAGTCCGAAATAGACCGACGCCGCGCAGGCGGTGCGTAAAACAGAGTCCTGCCTGGGTGGGGTGATCGATATTGGCAAACAGGAATACGGTCCCTCCATCCATCAGCTCGGCGTCGAGCGGAGGAAGATCCCTGTCCTCGGGCAGAGGTCGGCGGGCCGCGATCTGCGCACGTGCCAAGCGGAGACGATCCTGCTGCGGATGTATGACCAGCTCGCCGCGGACGGCGTCAACGAGTAGTGGAGTCCCTTCCTGTATCTCCAGATCCTCCAGGGCGATTCCCCCGAGGGCCGGGATTCCCGCAGCTCTGAGTAGGATCGCCCCGTGCGACGTCAAGGCTGTGCTGCTCG
>JAUVRV010000274.1 GCA_030597435.1 Gemmatimonadales bacterium
GTATCCTATCCATCCGGAAGCATGATACGGATACCTCCCGGAGTCACGTCCGCGGTAAACGGTGTCATTCCAACGGCCTCGCCATCCAACTGGACCGGCCGTGGTTCGCTGCTTTCTACCTTCACTACGCGGCCAGGTATGTGCCGGACTCGTCGGTCGTCCCCAACGCTGCGGATGAAGAGTTGCCACAGCACGGTAACGGTCTCGAGCAATCCGCTGGCGTTGAGCACTACAACATCCAGCACTCCGTCATCGGGAGATATGCCGTCTCGTAGCCGCAAGAACGGCGGAATGATCTCCCGGCAATTTGCCACCAGCACCGACGCTGCCTCGAACTCGTATTCTTTGCCGTCCACAGTTATCTGGTAGTCGACGCTGCGATGCCTGCCCAGCACCTGCCAAGCAGTAGCGATGTACGCACCCATGCCCCATCTGCGTTTGGATCGCCCTGAGGTTCCAGCCATCATCTCCGCATCGAACCCGGCACCACATGCAACCGTGAAATATTTGACATCACCATTACTTGTGAGCCGACCCAGGTCGATATGCTTCGGCTTGCCATCCACGATGGCTCGTGCCGCTTTAGCAGGGTTCCGCGGCACGCGTAGATTGCCGGCCAGTAGGTTGCCCGTCCCGCCGGGGATGAGACCGAGTGGCACCTTGTCACCCACCCTCCCGGCCACGTTATGGACCGTCCCGTCGCCACCGTATATAGCCAATACGTCCACGCCCGCGGTCACACCTTGATCCGCGATTCTCAGAGCGTCGTCAGGATGCTCGGTTCCAGGAGCCTCGATGGTCCAGCCGGCCGATGTGAACACAGAACAGATCGATTCAACGGTTCGGTCTTTCGTTCTGGCGGCAGCCGGATTGTGAATCAACAGAGCTCGGGCCATCAGTACCGCTTCTCCCACAGGATGTCGACGCCCAACTGGTACTTGGCCACTAGCCGGTTGTTGGCGTACGGAGAACACCCCTGAACGGGATCACCACTCACGAGAAAGTTCCACTGGCGGCTGATGCGGTACTCGATGCTGGCACCGATATCCTCCCACGCGAATACTTGATGTGGTCTGTTGGGACAAACCCGTGGGTTCAAGGTCAGGAACCACTTGTCACCGAGCCTCTTGCCCAAGGCCAAGTCTAATCCTGCCAACTCCCTCCCGTAAACACTAGGTCTGATCTGCACATAATCAAGCGGCACGTTCAAATCGGAGATCAATGAGTACTCGAACTGCCCTGACACCGCGGCCAGGAATTGATTGAGTCCCTGCTCGACCAAGCGTTGGTTCCCGAACGCACCGGTTCCCGATCCGGCAAAAGCCTCCACGCTGGGTGCACCAAAGAACAGATAGGAGAGTACCTCTGTCTCCGCGATCGGCGGCTGGATGTCGCTGCTGAACCGCAGGCGTGGTTCATACACGGTGCCACCGATGTTGACGAATACGGTCATGTCCTCACCGCGAACGGCGTGCACGTTGTGTTCTGCATCGATATCGATTGCCGCATTCAGATCAGGTGTCCCGAAGTAGGTAACTTCACCTCGCGTTACAGTGAACTCGCGTGTCGCCACGAGTTGCATGAGCGACGGTCCCGGCGACAGCCGATATGTCCCGCGGGGGGCCTGAAGCGTCCCGTTCAATCTGTATTCGCGCCCGACCTTACTAATTGTCAAAGACCCGAGCAATTGGATGTTTGCTTCACTCGAACGCATCCACACGTTCGATCCCATCTCCAGCCTCAGGCTGTCGACCCGCAGCGCATTGTAGAACCTGTTCTCCAGCCTCGCGCCCAGGCCCTCAGTGCGAATCAACGTGAGTTCCGACTCGGCAAACAGGCTCGTATCCTCAAAGCTCACTAGCTCCTTTTCAACCATGTCGGCAAAGTAGAGAACCCCGCTGGTGACTGTGTCGCGACCGGTCAAGGTGGCTCCCAAGAACGGACCCCTCAGCCTAACCTGTCCACTAGCTGTGAGCGCGAGGAAATCCGGGACATCCATGCCGTGGAACTCCTGTGTCTCGATTGCCAGATCCAGGACGGGGCGACTCAGTTCTTCCAGGCGTACGAATCCCGATACCTGTGCTGTGCCCACACCACTCTTCAATGTGAGATGTTCCACGTGAATGGTGTCGCCCGAAAGCCTGAACGAACCATTGAGGTCTTCGTGCCGCACACCAATGGCTGGATACGTCCCGACCGCATCGGCGATCGACAGACTTCCGGTCAGCTCCGGATTTTCCCAAGTGCCGGCGATTCCCAGGTCCGCGTTGAGTATCCCGTCGACGTGACGCACCAACGGAGTAACTGCGTCCAGCAGGCTCAGATCAACACTGTCGGCCTGCGCCGAGACTGCGATGCGACCCGGGAGCTGCCGTCTATCGACCTTGCCAAGTGCGAGATCCATTGGAAGCTCGACTTTGATACTCAGGATCTCTTCACCCATACGGCGCACCCGGATATCGCCTTCAACCCGCCGCGATCGATACGCCATCGTTCCCATGAGCTGCGGGGCAGTAAAGTCACCGAACCTGCCTTCGAGCAAGCTGACCGTCAGGGCCATCGTCGGGTCATCACTGGTTCCACCGAGTGAAAAGCTCCCACTCACCTCACCCTCGACTTCGCGATAGTCCCTCTGCAGCAGGGCCCACAAGTCGCTCACCGGTAACTCACGGAGTGACGCAGTCAGACCACCGGGACCTTCAAACGGCAGTCTCCCGTTCAGCGTTACCTTGCCGGGAGTGACGGCACTTGCAATGGTTGCCTCTGTGAAATCGATTCCCTCCTCGCTCACCCGAATGACCAAGGATGAATCTGCGAACCAGGCTCCAGTAGCGAGTCGGAATCCCAGCAAGTCGATCGGCATCAACCTGAAACCGTCTGCGGCGATCCACCGCCCTCTGACTATCCATTGTTCGTTGCTCCACGGCCCAAAGCGTGAGCGAGCCTCGAAGCCCAATGAGTCAGTTGGACCTGATGTCTGCACGCTGACCAGGCTGAACCCGAAGTCACCCAAGCCCAGAGAGTCCGCTTCGCCATTGATCTGGAGGCTCCCACCCGGACCATCCCAGGACCAGTTTACGCCCGCTCTGGACAAGTAGATGCCGGCCCTATGGAGGTCGCGAGCTGCGACAACCCCCGAGAGATTGAAGCCGGAAACAGCTCCCGAGATGCGCAGATCGGCCAGCACCGATCCCGACGGCGGTGGCGTCTCTGCAGCTTCTTCCGGGTCGATTTGCCCCAGAAATGTTTCGAGAATCCCCTCGATTGCTCCCACCGAGTCTGTTTCGGTGGAGAGAGTGATTGTCCCGCGACGTGAGTCCCACAGACCGATTTCCCCCCGGCCCGTAACGCTGAGGGCGTCACTCCACACATGCAGGGTGTCCAGCCTCAGGGTGCTGTCGGCGATGCCCGCGCTCAGTTGGATGCTATCTAGCGGTACGCCCTCGATGGAAGACTCCCGCAGCATGGCACTGGCTTGGGCCCAAGGACCGGTGACCGAGTCGGACACGCCGGACCCGCGAATGCGGCCGAACAGTGAAGTGTTCGGTAAGGCGGGGTGAAGCTCTTTGAGATTCAGGCGCGCCAGCCTCAGGTCCAGTCCGTATGTTCCTTTGCGGTGTGAGAGCAGCGAGAACGCACCCTCAACGAAAACGGCACCTGCCGGTCCCTCCAGGTCGGCATCGACCCACAAGGAATCGACATAACCCGAGACAACTGCTCGACCAACAAACGACCCCCCGACTGTCAAAGACGGATAGCTGGTATGCAAACCATCGAGGTTGAGCGAGTCGAATGCGAGATCTGACCAAACGCCAAGGGTCTCGCCCCGCGCATCGAACCGGACCACCCCGTGTGCGTTTGTGGCGTGTGTTGGAATCGCTATGTGAGTGATGTCCCCATCGAACTCCAACTGCAGCCACGGTCCGTTCAGAGTGCCAGACCCTATCAGTAAGCCCTGCAGGTCGACCGCCGGAAGGATGCGCCGCGCGGTTCCCATGTCTATACTGGCACGACGAAGCTCGTAATCGCGGAATACGATTTCACCCGGCACTCCGATCGCAACTGTGCCGCTGCCATCTATCGTGGTAGCGGGCCAGCCCTCCACCAACGAGTCCCTGAACACCACGTCGAATCGGAGATTCAAGGCACTCTTGGGTCCATCGGCCTCGAACCTCCCGGTTACCCGTCCTGCGAGGGGTAACGTATCGAAGAATGATCTGATGTATTCGAGATCGAAATCTTGCAGGTCGAGTTGAGTGTTGCGAAACGCCCAGTGCCGTTCGGGACCCATCACCATCGACAGACGTCCTCGGGCACTACCACCGCCGCCGATTCCCTCCACCGCGAATCTCTCTCCGCTGAACTCCATGCCACCGCCGTCGCGGGTGCGAACGATCAGAGAGCCGCGTCCGACCAGGCCGGCAGGCACTTCTGAGACTAGACCACGCACATCATCCGTGGCTACCGATTCAGACTCTATTTGCAGATCGGGTAACAGCCGTCCTTGTTCGAGTATCAGGTTGCCACGGACCTCACCCCGCGAGTCAGGAAGTTGGACATTGGCCAACTCGAGTCTGACAGTGTCCCCTCGGATGCTGACACGCCCGCGTGCGGATACGACTTCGAGCGAGGGGTCGGATATCGCTGCGCTCAATGCGGCAATGTCTATGTGTATGCCCTTCTCACTTGGGAGCGGTGATGAGAGCCTTATGTAGGGAAGATGCGCCCTCAGGTCGGTCACCCGCCTCACCCGCATGTAACCATCAGGTCCGCCCTCTCGCTCCGGCACGACGTCTGCACTATCGAC
>JAUVRV010000366.1 GCA_030597435.1 Gemmatimonadales bacterium
CATCACACTGGACACGGCAATGAAAGCCGCGGACACGGGTCACTTGGTATTCTCAACGCTTCACACCACCGATGCCACGCAGACCATCAACCGAATCATCTCGTTCTTCCCGCCGCACGAACACGACACGGTGCGCAACCTGCTGTCGACGGCACTCGAGGCGATCATCTGCCTCCGCCTCGTACCCACAAAGGAGGGCAAGGACCGCGTTCCGGCTTGTGAGATACTCATCAACACGGCGGCCGTCAGAGAGAACATTCGGGACGCCGAGAAGGCGCTCAACATTCCGGATCTGATCAAAGAGGGGACAATTCAATACGGGATGCAGTCGTTCGATCAGTCACTGATGAACTGGTATCAAAGGGGAGCGATCAGCTATGAGGCCGCTCTGTTCTACTCGAGCAATCCGAGCGAGTTCGCGCTGCGCTTGAGTGGGATCGAGGGTACGTCGGACCGTACTTTTGCCGATCAGATGGGATCTGGTGGCGAACAGGATCCCATGGGGATCGGAGAGGACTTCACATCCTAAGACATGTTCACCAAGATCCTAATAGCCAACCGCGGGGAGATTGCCCTGCGGGTAATCAGGGCGTGTAAGGAACTGGGCATCGAGACCGTGGCGGTCTTCAGCGAGGCCGACCGCGAGTCATTGCACGTGAGGTTTGCGGATGACGAGATCTGTCTCGGTCCGCCGCCCAGCCGCCTGTCATACCTCCGCGTAACGAACATCATTGCAGCCGCCGAAATCGCGGGTGCTGACGCAATTCACCCGGGCTACGGGTTCCTGGCGGAGAATGCCGGTTTCGCCGAGACCTGTGCTGCGTCCAACATCACCTTCATTGGTCCCACGCCCGAACAGATCCGCCTGATGGGCGACAAGGCGTCTGCCAGGAAGTTGGCCAGCGAACTCGACGTTCCCGTAATCCCCGGTTCGCAGGGTGCCGTCGAAGACCCCGACGAGGCCGCGTCTGTCGCCGCTGAAATCGGTTATCCGGTGATCATCAAGGCGGCGGCCGGCGGCGGCGGCAAGGGCATGCGGGTTGCGGAAGATCCGGGCTCGTTCGCTCAGGCGTTTCAGCTGGCACGTAACGAAGCGCTTGCCGGGTTTGGTGACGCATCGGTCTACATCGAGAAGTTTCTCGGTCGGCCGCGCCATGTTGAGATCCAGATAATGGGTGATCAGGCTGGCAAGGTCATGCATATCGGCGAGCGTGACTGCTCCATTCAACGCCGGCACCAGAAACTGATCGAGGAATCACCCAGTCCGGGTATCGATCGAGCAATGCGCGAGGAGCTGGGGAACCGTGCAGTTCGTCTCGCGGAGCACATTGGCTACGTTGGTGCGGGGACGGTCGAGTTCCTCGTGGACAGAGACGGGTCGTACTACTTCATGGAAATGAACACGCGGATCCAGGTCGAACACCCGGTCACCGAGATGGTGACGAACTTCGATCTGGTGAAGGAACAGATAAGGGTCGCGGCTGGCGAGCCGCTGGGGCTGCAGTTACGTGGCAACCAACTCAGGGGTCACGCAATCGAATGCCGCGTGAACGCCGAAGACCCGTTCCGCAATTTCCAACCGAGCCCCGGAACCATCACCACGTATCATCCGCCGGGTGGACCGGGCGTGCGCGTGGCCACCCACATCTACGCCGGTTACACTGTGCCCCCGTTTTACGACTCGTTGCTGGCCAAGGTCATCGTGCATGGCCGAACGCGTGACGAGGCGCTCTCGCGCATGAACAACGCGCTCGACTCGTTCATAATCGAGGGAGTCACTACGACTATTCCCTTCCTTCAGAGGGTGATTCAGCACGCCGATTTCATCTCCGGCGATTTCGACACAAAACTGTTAGAGCGTGAGCCCGATCTGCTAACACCTGCTACATGAAGCTTACGATCTTTTTCACGCCGCTTGGTGTTGCCAGCCAACCGATTGCTGGCAAGCCGATGCTCGTGCTCGATGTGCTGCGGTTCACCACCTCCACCGTTGCTGCCATGTCCAACGGCGCTCGTGCGGTGGTACCGGCCGCGTCGAGTGACGAGGCCCTGAGGTTGGCGCAGAACTTGGAGTCGCAGAACGTCCTCCTAGGAGGTGAGCGTGGCTGCCAGCCAATCGAGGGCTTCCATCTCGGTAACTCACCCACGGAAATGACCGCCGCTGCCGTCGCAGGCAAGACGTTGGTGATGAGCACTACCAACGGCACTCAGGCGTTTCTGGCTGTCGATGCGGCAGGTCCGGTCTTGGTTGCGGCAATCACCAACTTCTCGGCTGTGGTCGAGCGGGCACGTGAGGAGCTGGAACGACACGGCGAGATCCTCGTTCTATGTTCGGGCCGACAGCGGATGTTTGCACTGGAAGACGCGTACGTTGCGGGACGGTTTGCCGACGCGCTCATTCCTGAGAAGGCGCGCAGGGAGGCCGATCTGAACGACGCGGCTATAGCGGCGCTCGAGTTGGTGCATCGTTACGGCGACAGGTGGCGCCGGGCCGTGCTATCGAGTTCTGCCGCCCGTGACCTCAAGCGGCTGGGGTACAAGAACGACCTGGAAGCCGCCACTGAGGTCGATTCTCACGGCGTCGTTCCCGTATATTCCAATAGGATCATCACCTTACCCGACTCGACGTAGCATGCCACTCAAGCCGCGCCACAAGCAGGAACTGATCGCGATCGTTTCTCTACTGGCAGGCGTCTTCATCGGACTCACTCTGCTTCCGTGGGACGTCACCGGGCCGGCCGGACGTGTCGTCGGCACGCTCCTGTGGCGGCTGCTCGGGGCCGGTGCCGCTCTAAGCCCCGTGCTCGGACTCGTCATTGCACTCGCCAGTTTCGGGCGGTTCCGGGAACTAGAACTGCGACGGGCCTCGGCGTTGGTGGCCGGTCTCGTGATACTATTGCCGTTCGTCATCGCGATCTTCGCCGGAATTCGCGAAACCGAACACCTCCCCGCCAGCTACGACCAGTGGACCACGGTGCAGCGTGCAGTAGGCGTGATCCCCGCCATGTCGGTGGTGTTGTTGACCTCGCTCGTGGGCACCGCCGGCACCGTGATCCTGGGCCTCATTGCGCTCTCCAGCCTCACCATCTACACGCTGGATTGGCACCCGTTTCACCGGTTAACACGGAGATCCAGGAAGCCGAAGGAAAGACAGGAGGATGTACTATCTCCTTCCCCTCCTTCCCCTCCTTCCCCTTCTCAATCCAGCTTTGAGCCTGAACCTAGGACTAAACCCGGCCTTCTCCACAGGCTCACCAAGCGCTCCACAAGCCCCGAGGCAGCGCTGGACGACCTCCCACCCCTCGGTCTGCTGAAAGGAGGGCAGGGAACGGCCACCAGCGACGAGGAGGAGCAACTCGAGCAACTGGGCGGAGTCTTGGTGGACACACTCGGCACGTTCAAGGTCGAGGGTAAGATCGTGGGTCGCACCACCGGTCCGGTGGTGACTCAACACGAGGTGAAACCGGCTCCCGGTGTGACGGTAGGTCGCATAGCCGCGTTGGCAGACGACCTGGCGCTGGCCATGCGCGCCAAATCGATCAGAATCGTGGCCCCGATCCCGGGCAAGGCGGCGGTCGGTGTAGAGGTCCCCAATCCGACCGCTCAAATGGTCCCTTTGAGGACGC
>JAUVRV010000131.1 GCA_030597435.1 Gemmatimonadales bacterium
ACATCGGTGTTGTCACCCACTAGGCGGCCACCTTCGGGCCAGAACGTGTTGACCGCCTCCAACTCCTTGGCCAACGGCGTAACACGAATCAGGAGTTTGGCAACGGCCACTTTATGCGGGATCGTAACGTTACCCGCGATACCCACCGACTCGAACGCTCGCAACGTGTGCGGCAAGGCGGACGTATCGGTCCGAATCGCAACGTATACGGCATCGAGCCCAAGTGCTGCAAATGCGGCGTTGTACATCGTCGGTGACAGCGAATGCGCTATGGGATCACCGATTACTGCGAATGGACGGCTACTGCCCCGAATGCGGTTCACTTCGTTCCCTCGCAAAAACGTTCCGCAGCGACCGCGGCCAGGCCCTCCAGCTGATCGAAGGTCTCGCGATAGACATCCAAATCTGCGCCAAACGGATCACCCACCTCGGCCTCCGCGCCGGTAAGCCCTACGTACTCACCCAACACGTACACCTTCCCCTCACCCCCCAGGTCCTCCACGCGGGCGCGTTGATGACGTGCCATGGTCAGAATCAGATCCGATCCTCGCACCAGGTTCCGCGTGAGCAAACGGGCCCTGTGATGCGACAAATCGATGTCGTGTTCCAAACCCACCAGATAAGCACCTTCCGATGCAGGTGCACCTTCCCAAGCCCCCGTTCCCGCCGATGACACGATTGCATGGTCGGCACCGAACCGCTTCAATTCCGTGCCCATCAGCGACTCCGCCAGAGGACTGCGACAGATGTTGCCGGTACAAACCATCAGTACCCGTGTCACGGCGCGAATCTCCCCACTCCGGCACGTAGCTCGGTCAACGGAATCGCTCCCTCCCGGATCAACCCGGGTGTTGGCCGCGTACAATCGATGAGCGTCGAAGGTGGGACGTTACCCAAGACGCCACCATCCAACACCATTAGTAGACCGCTCTCAACCGCCTTCCCAAACATCTCCACCAGGGCCCCCACGCCAGGAGCCGTTCCGGCGCCGGGTGTGTTGGCGGAGGTTGAGCTTATCGGTGCCTGCAGGTGCTCAATGAGTGCTGCCGTTGGGCCATGTGATGTCCACCGCACAGCGATCCCACCTTCGGGACCACGCAGCGTGTCTGGCAGTCTCCCTTCCCCGCCATTGAGGACCAGCGTAACGGGACCCGGCCAAAACCGTTGAGCCAAAGCCCGAGCGGCAGGTGTGAAGGTCAAGCCAAAATCAACGGCCATTGCGATACCGGCGATCAATAGCAGAAACGGCTTGCCCGACACACGCCCTTTGAGATCCGCCAAAGCCGCGAGGTCCGCCGTGTTCGCTCGTGATCCGAGACCGTAAACAGTCTCAGTCGGATGAGCTATGAGCCCGCCGTTTTGCAGATGCGCGACGACAGTCGGTATGGCCACGGACACATCAGCCGCTGTGCGAAAGGCAAGTACCGTCATCGTTGAGCAAGGACCTCGGCGATCAAGAAGTCGCTGGGCGTCGTGATCTTGATGTTGCGGCCGGAATCGGGAACCACTCGTACTGTATAGCCGGCAGCCTCGCACAATGCTGCTTCGTCGGTGAGTTGCGAGATACCATCTTCACCGAAACGCTTGTAGGCTGCCTCGAGCATGTCGCGCGGAAATCCTTGAGGCGTTTGAGCGCGCCAGAGCCCATCGCGAGCGACGGTCTCCACTACGCGACCTGATCCTTCCTCCACACGCTTCAGAGTATCCGAGACCGGAACACACGGAACAGCCCCCGTTGCGGACGCGGTCTCGATCACGGTCTCGATCGTCTCGTATGAAACGAACGGCCGGGCGGCATCGTGGATCAGCACGGTGCTGCAACCCTCATCCAGCGCTCGCAGCGCAGCCAACACGGATTCCGCCCGTGTTGCGCCGCCTGCTACGAGTCGCAACCGTCCGCTCACGACGGTCTCCAGCCATTCTGGCGGCGCGTCAACGAACGCAACCGGAAGTGCGATCACCAACTGGCGTACCCGTGGGTGCTGAGCGAATGGTCGTAGCGCCCTGAGCAACATGGGGACCCCGGCGATTTCCCGGAACTGCTTCGGTTCCCCGCCCACACGCTCACCACTTCCGGCGGCGGCGAGAAGCACCCCAACGTCAGGTTGCGAACTGCTGCGCGAGATCGGCGACATGAGCGATTGAAACGGTCCGTACGTTTGACTGCGTGGTACTGCGGGCCGACACGAAAGCACGTCGGAAGCCGAGGCGTTGGGCTTCGGAGAGCCGCCGTTCGGTCGATGAGACCGGCCGCACTTCGCCACCCAACCCAACCTCACCAAAGAACACCGCATCCGCCGGGAGTGGCCGGTCCAACAAGGAAGAGCTGAGCGCAGCAACGACTGCCAGATCAGCCGCCGGTTCAACCAGTCTCATGCCTCCGGTGACGTTCACGAACACGTCTTGGTCATGAAACCGCAGTTGTGCCCTTCGCTCCAAGACAGCAAGGAGTACTGCGAGTCGTCTCTGGTCCAAACCTGTCGCTACACGTTGGGGCGTGCCATATCCCGAGCGTGAGGCCAGCGCCTGGATCTCGACCAGAACCGGACGCGTCCCTTCCAGAGACGCCGTGATCGCCGATCCCGGCGCGTGCTCGTCACGCCCTGACAGAAACGCGGCTGATGGGTTCGCAACCGGGTGCAGTCCCGACGCGGACATCTCGAACACGCCCACCTCATCCACCGACCCGAAACGGTTCTTCACTGCCCTGAGAATCCTGAAATCGCCAGCGGATTCTCCTTCGAAATAGAGCACGGTGTCGGCCATGTGCTCCAGTGTCTTGGGTCCGGCAATGACGCCGCCGCGGGTGACGTGTCCCACCAGCATCACGGCCACACCAGACTCCTTCGCAAACCGCATCAGCCGGGCCGCGCACTCGCGAACCTGCCCAACGTTACCCGGCGCTCCTTCGAGTTCATCGGTATACGTTGTCTGAATCGAGTCCACGATTATCACCCGCGCGTCGACCGCCTTGGCACGTGCGATCACGGATTCGAGCCGCACCTCTGGCAGCACCCTCACACCACCCGCGTCCTCGCCCAACCGGTCGGCTCGTAGCCTTACCTGTTCTACCGACTCCTCGCCGGACACATAGAGTGTTGCAACGCCTTGGGCTTCGAGACGGGCGGCACACTGCAGCAAAAGCGTCGACTTTCCAATACCGGGCTCCCCACCAATGATCACGAGAGACCCCGGTACGATCCCACCGCCAAGCACAAAATCGAACTCGTTCAAGTCGGTGTGCAAGCGGGGCATTGCATCGGGCAACACGGTGTCGAGACGGACCGCTTCCGGTCCCACTGCAGCAACGGACGGAGTACCAAAACGACCGGTCTGGGAACGCGGCCCGACAACCTCCTCGACCAGGGTGTTCCAGACACCACACGACTCGCACCGCCCGGCCCACTTCGGGTGATCAGACCCGCATTCGGCACAGCGGAAGACCGATCGAGTCTTACGGGCCATCCACGGGGTCAGAAGCTCGGCTGGAGTAGTTGTCGAACCGGGTGTATTGCTTGTGAAATGCCAGCTTGATGTTGCCCGTTGGGCCGTTGCGGTGCTTGGCCAACATCAACTCCGCTAACCCTTCTTCAGCACCCTCTTCTTGAGCTATAACCGATTTATACATCTCGGCGCGATAGATGAACATCACCAGATCCGCGTCCTGCTCTATCGCTCCTGAATCCCGCAGATCCGACAACACCGGGCGGCGGTCACCGCCACGCTGTTCCGGTGCACGCGATAGCTGTGACAATGCCACTACGGGTGTCTGTAATTCGCGCGCCAATGCCTTGAGTGACCTCGAGATGAAGCTGATCTCCTCTTGCCTGCTCTCCTGTCGGCCGGTTCCACGAATGAGTTGGAGGTAATCCACGATGAACAAGCCTATGTCGTGCTCGGCCTTCATCCGTCGGGCCTTGGAGCGCAGCTCCAATAGCGTCAGTGCGGGAGAGTCGTCGATCCAGATAGGTGCGGTACCCAGTAGTCCTGCCGCGCGCGACATCTTGGGGTAGTCGTCGTCCCGCAGCTTACCACTCCGGAGCCGGTGCAGATCGACAAAGCTCTCCGCCGCCAGCAGGCGTTCTACCAGCTGATCACGCGACATTTCGAGCGAGAACACTGCCGTGGGCGTTTTGCCCTCCAGCGCCGCATTGGCTGCCACATTCAGGCAGAACGACGTCTTCCCCATCGACGGTCGAGCCGCGACGATTATCAGATCGCTACCTTGGAAGCCGTTCGTCATCTCGTCCAAATCTGTGAAACCACTCGGGATTCCTCGTACCGAATCGTCCCCGCGATGGCGCGCTTCTATGCGCTCCATTGCCTGCCACATCAGCTCCTTGATGCGAACGACTTCCTGCGTACCGCGTTGGTATGAGACCTCGAACACCTGCTGTTCGGCCTGATCCAAGAGGGCTCCGACGTCGTCGCGACCCTCATACGCGGTTTGTACAATGCCGGTTCCGACATCGATCAGCCGTCGCAACAGGCTCTTTTCCCTTACTATGCGACAGTGGTACTCAACGTTGGCCGCAGTCGGGACCACATCCAACAACTCGGCGAGATAGTCCGTTCCGCCACTCGCCTCGAGGTCACCGCGCCGCTCCAGTTCATCTCGCAAGATCACCGGATCGATCACGCCACCATGTTCCAGGAGCTTGGCCATCGCGCGGAAAATCCGGCGGTGCCCCTCACGGTAGAAGTCCTTATCACTGAGGAGTTCCATCGCAGTCAGCCCCGCATCGGAATCGAGCAGCATCGCCCCAATGACCGACTGCTCAGCCTCAGGACTCCACGGTAGCTGTCGGCTGGGAATCGACTCGTTATCTGTCAACGAGTTGGCGTGCGATACGGACGTCATCCCAGGTTGGCTTCTTCCAGTTCGGGTTCCTCAAGAGTGCTGCGGGGTGATATGTCACCACCAGTGGCGTACCCCGGAACGAATGGACCACGTTCCTCAACGACCCCAACGACTGTTTGGTGTTCAACAGCGTTTCGGCCGCGGTCCCGCCCATCGCTAGTATGACCTTCGGTCCGAGAATTTCAAGTTGGCGATGAAGATAGGGCACGCACTGCTCGATCTCTTCATGCTGGGGCTTGCGATTACCCGGCGGCCGGCACTTCACCACATTGCAGATGTACACCTGATCACGCGGCAATCCAATCGACTTGAGTATACCAGTGAGCAGTTCGCCCGCCCGCCCCACAAATGGGCGGCCGGTTTCATCCTCCGTAGCTCCCGGCCCCTCGCCCACGACCACAAGCTTGGCACCGCTCGGGCCCTCCCCCGGCACGGCGTTCGTCCTACTGGCGCTCAACTGGCAGCGCGTACATGAGCGCACCAGCTCGGCCACCCCCTCTAAATCACGACCTGCCAGTTCATCCGCTGTGAACAGATCGCTGGCGGGAGGTGGGACAACGATACCCGGTCCCGGGATTTCGGGCGCCCCGTCCTGCCACTTCCCGCCCTTGCTCCGTCCCACTCCACGGCTGGACGGACGGTCAGACGGTCGGACGGTCTGACCATCGTGGGCCCTCGTCATCTGTGTCAACTCCTGCCCCAGGACCACTGGCCCCTCATCCATGGCGTCTCGCTGCTGCAGGTAGCGTTCGAACAGCTCGCGTCCTTTGCTCACAGCATCGCCTCGACTTCGTCCAGCAGCTTGTCGGCCACTTCGTGCTTGGACAACAGCGGCAACTCCGTCATCGTCCGCTGCGTGATGAACGTGGTGCGGTTGGTATCGCACTCGAAGCCCGAATCGGACTGCGTCGCCGAATTCAAGACGATGAGATCGAGTTGTTTGCGTTCGAGCTTAGCGCGAGCCCGTTCCAAACCGGGCTCAGTCTCGAGAGCGAAACCCACTGTCACGCAGCGTGAACCGCGCTGGTTGGCCGTGTTCTCCAGTATGTCCGGGGTTGGCTCCAATGCGAGCGTTATAGGGCCGTCCGCTCGAGCCAACTTGTGATCGGCAGTGCTACGAGGCACATAATCTGCCGGGGCCGCAGCCATGACCAATACATCTGCCTCCGGCAACAGGGCCCTAACCGTTTCGAGCATTTCGGAGGTCGTCTCGACACGCACCGTCTCGACACCGGTTGGATCCTGCAACAACGAAGGTCCGGACACGAGCGTCACATCCGCACCGCGAGTGAAAGCGGCTGTGGCAACCGAGAAACCCATTTTGCCGCTCGACGGGTTGGAGATCGTTCGGACAGGGTCAATGTGCTCGCGAGTAGGTCCCGCTGTGACTAGCACACGCTTGCCCTGGAGTGCACTGCTCGGTGCGCACAACAGCCGCTTGGCGTGAGCCACGATCTCCTCGGGTTCGGTCATTCTCCCCGGTTTCTCGCTTGGCCCCTCGGCGAGAGGCCCGATAGCCGGGCCCACGAACTGCCAACCACGCCCTTTCAGCGTTGCAATGTTCGCCGTTGTCGCGGGATGCGCGTACATGGCGTCGTTCATTGCGGGAGCAGCGAGGACACGCGTCTCTGTGGCCAAGAGAATGGCGGTCAGAAGATCGTCCGCGATGCCTGAGGCAGCCCGGGCCAACAGGTTGGCTGTTGCTGGAGCAAGAACTATGAGGTGGGAGTCACGTCCCAGGTGTATGTGAGCGAGAGCCTGGTCGCGTTGCCACAGCGACGTCAATACCGGCCTCCCACTCAGGGCTTCGAAGGTCACGGGCCGCACGAACTCGGTCGCAGATACCGTCATCACTACATCGACCGTGGCACCTGCCTCGACCAGCTGTCGGACAATACTGCACGCCTTGTAGCAGGCAATACCGCCCGACACGCCGAGCATGACGGGCCGGCCGACGATCACGTCTCTTGACGTCTCACGCTCACCAGCCGGTAAGTGAGGGCTCCTGAGGACAGCTCTTCCAAGGCCCTCGTAGTCAGCTTTTTCTCCAAGTCAACTGATCTGTCGCGCGGGAAATCGTTCACGAATCGCGCGAACTTCGATGCAACCAGAATCCCCAAGTACTTGTTGCCCGTCTTATTTGCCACTTCATCCGGCGTAACTATCTCCTTTGATGCTCCTTAATCTGAGGCCTGCTCGTCGGCAATAGCTGCCCAGTCGTGGCGCAGTTGCTCCAAATCTTCCTGCCAACTCGCATTGCGGTCTGCCCGTCTTGCCTCTGAGTCGCTGGTCGCGCCGCCC